>JAIVIG010000041.1 GCA_020200675.1 Actinomycetota bacterium | reverse complement strand
CCATGGAAGAGGCCCGCGCGGCGGACGAGAGGCTCGCGCGCGGCCTGCCGGTCGGGCCGCTGCACGGGCTGCCGGTGGCGCACAAGGACCTGGTCCCAACACAGGGCATTCGCACCACCTTTGGCTCTCGCGTCTTCGAGGACCACGTCCCGGAGGAGGACGCCCTGATAATCGAGCGCCTCAAGGAGGTCGGTGCGATCACGGTGGGCAAAACCAACACCCCCGAGTTCGGCGCCGGCTCCCAGACCTTCAACGAGGTCTTCGGCGAGACCCTGAACCCCTACGACCCATCCCGTACGTGCGGCGGGAGCAGCGGCGGAGCGGCAGCGGCTCTGGCATGCGGCATGCTACCCATCGCCGACGGCAGCGACATGGGTGGCTCCCTGCGCAACCCGGCCTCGTTCTGCAACGTGGTCGGTTTCCGTCCCTCTCCGGGCAGAGTACCAACGTGGCCGGACGTAGCGGCGTGGTCCACGCTCTCCGTCGAGGGCCCCATGGCGCGCACGGTACGGGACGCAGCCCTCATGCTCGGCGCAATCTCCGGCCCGGACCCGCGCTCGCCCATCTCCCTCCCCGAGCCGGGCAGCGTCTTCTTCCGGCCCCTGGAGCGCGACTTCGGCGGGGTGCGCGTGGCCTGGAGCCGCGACCTCGGAAGCCTGCCAGTGGACGGCGCCTTGACGGACGTGCTCGACGGGCAGCGCCACGTCTTCGAGGATCTGGGGTGCATGGTGGAGGATGCGGAGCCGGACTTCCGGGACGCGGACGAGGTCTTCAAGGTTTTGCGGGCCTGGCGCTTCGAGCTGGCCTACGGAGGGCTGCTCGACACCCACCGAGACGAGATGAAGGACACCATGGTCTGGAACATCGAGGAGGGCAAAAAGCTCGACGGACCGCGCATCGGTCGGGCCGAGCGAAAGCGGACCGAGCTCTACCATCGGGTACGGACCTTTATGCAGCACTACGAGTTCCTGATCCTGCCGGTAAGCCAGGTCCCGCCCTTCGACGTGAAACAACGCTACGTCACCGAGATAAACGGGGAACCGATGGAGACGTACATCGACTGGATGAAGTCTTGCTACTACGTCACGGTCACCGGTCTGCCCGCCGCCTCGGTGCCCTGCGGCTTTACCCCCGAAGGTCTGCCCGTGGGCGTCCAGATCGTGGGGCGCCCCGGAGACGACTTCGGCGTGCTCCAGCTGGCCCACGCCTTCGAAGAAGCCACGGGCTTCTGGAGACGCTGCCCGCCGCTGGCCCAGGACGCCCGGCTTTAGGGCCAGTCTCTACTGGCGACGGACGAGGTACACGCCGATGAGGATGACTGCTCCGCCCACGATCTTCTCTATTCCGAGATTCTCTCCGAAGAAGATTATTCCCGAGGTCACCCCCGTGAGGGTGATGAGGTACTGGTAGACGAGCACCCGGTTCGCCCCGATGCGGCTTATGCCCCTCTGCCAGGCGGCGAAGGCGAAGGCGGTGGCGAGGACGGCCGAGTAGACCAACGCCGCCCACGGTCCGAGTCCCAGGCTCCCCCACTCCACGTCACCGAGGTAGGGCAACGAGAGGATCAGGATAGCCGGGCCGCCGAAGAGGGTCGGGTATGTCGCCACCGCCAGCGGCGAGTGGCGCTCGAGCACGGGCATGCTAAAGACCGTGTACGCGCCGACGCACATGGCAGCGAGCAGGATCACGAGGTCACCCAACAGGCTGTCCTCCACGCTCCTCAGCCCCCCGTAGAAGACGATCCCGACCCCCAGGATGCAGAGCCCGACCCCGACGATGCCCCTCCAGCTAGGCCGCTCGAGCCCGAGCACGAAACCCAGGACCATGCCCCACACGGGAGCGGTGGTAAAGACGAGTCCGGTGCTGGCGGCGCTCGTCAGGCTTATGCCGAAGGTAAAAGCCGTCTGGGCTGCCCCTATACCGAAACAGCCCAATCCCGCCATGGGGAGGATGTCCTTGCGCCTCAGCCTGCTCTCGGGTTCCAGGATACGGAGGACGAGGAGGAGCAAGAGCCCACCCCCGATAAACCGGAACGCCACGATAAAGAGCTGAGGAACGAAATCCGCCGCGTACTTCGTGGCGGCGAAGTTGAGACCCCAGAAGATGGCGGCGAAGATGAGGGCGACCTCCGTAAGTAAAGCCGCCCTGCTTTTCTCCTCGCTCACCCCCAGATTCTACGCCCGAAACCCGGCGTGGAGTAGCGCGCGGCCTCAAAATAGCACCAGGAGCCGAAGGCAGCGGAAGGGAGATGCCATGTCCGAGAAGGTAGGCTTCGTGGGGTTGGGGATCATGGGAAGACCGATGGTCCGCAACCTCATGCGGGCTGGCTACGACCTCGTGGTCTACAGCCGCAGCCGGGGTAAGGTCGAAGAGCTGGTAGCCGAAGGGGCTGAAGCCGCCGAAAGCCCGAGAGGACTGGCAGAGAGCTCCGACATCGTCTTCACCATGCTCCCGGGACCGCCCGAGGTACGCGAGGTCGTCGCCGGAGAGAACGGGCTCTTGCAGGGAGCAAGAGAGGGCTCGCTACTCGTAGACATGAGCACCAGTTCCCCGATCCTGGCCCGGGAGCTGGCCCGGACTGCCCGCGAACAGGGAGTCGGGATGCTCGACGCCCCGGTCAGCGGAGGAGACGTCGGGGCCATCGAGGGTACGCTCTCTATCATGGTCGGCGGGGAGGAGGAGGACTTCGAGCGGGCGAAGCCGCTCTTCGAGGTCATGGGAAAGACGGTCATGCACGTCGGCGAGGCCGGGGCCGGCCAGACCGTGAAGGCTTGCAACCAGATCGTGGTGGCCCTCGTTATCGAGGCCATCTCCGAGGCGCTCGTTCTCGGGTCGAAGGCGGGCGTGGACCCGGCGAAGGTGATCGAGGCGCTATCAGGAGGACTGGCCGGCACCAGCGTCATGGAGGTCAAGGCGGAGAAGTTCCTCTCGCGCGACTTCGAGCCGGGCGGAAAGATCGAGTCCCACCACAAGGACCTCGGCATAGCCCTCGAAGCGGGCCGGGAGCACGGGGTTCCCCTGCCGGTCACCGCGATCGTGGACGGAATGTTCGGGGCATTGATAGCGAAGGGCCGAAGCGGGTGGGATCACTCCGCCCTATTGACGCTGATCGAGGAGTGGGCCGGCGACGGAACGAGGTGACCCCGCCCGCGCGCCACGCGACCTCACCGGTCGCTCTCCTCGGCCCGTAGGGCGGCGAGGGCAACGGCGATCCGGGCGGCGAGACGCGCGTTGTTGCGAATGATCCGCTTGTTGACCTCCAGGCTCTCCCCTCCCGTCTCCTCGCGGAAACGTTCGAGCAAGAACGGCGTCACGTCCTTCCCGCGCACGTCCCGGCACTTTAGCTCCCCGATCCCCGCCCGGAGTGCCTGATCGTGGAGCACGGGATCCAGCTGCTCCTCTTCGGACAACGGGTTGGCAACCACGAACCCGCACCCCTCGAGACCGAGCCCTTCGAAGGCGACTATTGTCCGCGCGGCCTCCTCCTCGTTCTCCATTGTCCAGTCTAAAGGGGAACCGGAGTCAGCGAGGTAGAAGCCCGGGAAACGCCGGGTGCGGAAGCCCGCTACCGACACGCCCAGAGTTTCGAGCTGCTCGAGCGTCGCGGGTACGTCGAGGATCGACTTGACGCCGGAGCAGACGACGGCCACTGGCGTTCGGGCGAGCGTCGCAAGGTCCGCCGACACGTCCCACGACTCGCGCGCCTCCCGGTGTACCCCGCCCAGACCTCCGGTCGCGAAGAGCCTTATCCCGACGCGGGCCGCGAGGTGGGCGGTCGCCGCGACGGTCGTGGCGCCGTGACTTCTCTTCGCGGCGGCCAGCGCGAGGTCACGCGCCGAGAGCTTCGCTATTTCCTCTCCGGTGGCCATCAGCTCCAGCTCCGCGGCTTCGAGGCCAACTGTCGGCACCCCGCCGATCACCCCTACCGTGGCCGGCACAGCCCCTGCGCGGCGGACGATCTCCTCGGCCTCGCGAGCAAGATGGAGGTTGTCGGGCTGGGGCAGGCCGTGGGAGATGAGGGTCGACTCCAGGGCCACCACCGGGGCCGACCGCCCCAGGGCCTCCGAGATCTCGGCGCTTATCTCTACGCTTCCGATCGTACTCTCAGGTCTCGCGGTAGCGTGCTTGCTCACGGCCACAGCTTACACGAGCGTGTAGCCCGGCCGCTGCGAGACGCGAGACGGTGTCGAGCTCGTTACGCCGCGGGCTCTATGCAACCCGGACCGTTGTTGGAGGGGCTCCCCCACCCAGTTCTCCCAGAGTCCGGCGAAGGCGAAGGGGCGCCCGCTCTTCATCCGAAGGTAGTAGGGTTGCTTGCCGCCGTTCGTTTTTTGCCACTCGTAGAAGCCGTCCGCCGGGATCAGGCACCGCCGTTCTTTGAAGGCACGCCTGAAAGAGGGTTTTTCGGCTACCGTCTCCGAGCGGGCGTTTATCATGCGGGTGCCGATCCCGGGGTCGTCTGCCCAGGAGGGGATCAAACCCCACCTTAACATCTCCAACCGTCGTCCCCCGCCACCACTATCCGCCACGACGGCCGGCACCTCCTGCGTCGGCGCCACGTTGTAACTCGGCCCCACCTCCGGCAACGGCCCCGCGAGACCTAACTCCTCGGCCAGCGCCTCGACCGACGTGGAGAGCGTATACCTACCGCACATCCTCGTACCTCCCTCGACCCTCTTACACGGAACCTTCAGAGTAATTGTACGCGGCGACGTGCCTCTTCCATCACCAATAAATCGCGAACATCGGCGGCAAGACTGTTGGCGGTCTCCCCACGCGAGACGGCGCCTTCGACCGGCTATCCAAGACGCAGAGGATATAAGATGTACGATGTTGGTCGCTGTTCTGGCCGTGATCCTCGACGTGCAAAGGCGGATATGGGGGCAAAGGTGAGTCGGAGGACACTGGTAGGACGCAGGACGAGCGTTCTGCTCGTGGTGCGTCTAGTCTTCGTGCTCACCTTTGGGACGCTTCTCGCGGGCTGCGGCGGCTCCGAGGAGAGAGGCGATGCCAACAACTCGCCGAACGCCACAGCCCAACCGGTCGAGGAGACTTCGAGTACGGAGCTGGCCCCGCCCGGAGTCGCCGAGGCAGCGGCGGCGGAGATCGACGAGTCCTCCATCCGTACGAACCTGGATCGCCTGACGGGCGTCTCCCCCGCCCCGCTCGCGGGCGGCGATGTCACCATAGCCGAGCGCGGGAGCGAGGAGGGAAGGAAGGCAACCGCCGAGTACCTGAAGGAGTCCTTCGAAGCTGCCGGCACCCCAGCGCGCGTCATCGAGTTCGACATCGACGACAGGCGCGGGTTCAACGTGGAGGCGACCCTGCAAGGGACCGAGGGCAAAAAGCACCTGTGGGTGACGGCGCACCTCGACTCCGTCTACAACGCCGGGGCGAGCGACGACGCGAGCGGTCTGGTCTCGATCCTCCTGACCGCGAAAGCCCTCCGGCAGTTAGAGCCGGAGCACACCGTCCACTTCGTCGCTTACGACCTTGAGGAGATCGGGCTGTACGGGAGCTCCCGTTACGTGGACAGCGTCGTGAGCGGCGTGCGCGAGCGGGAAGGCGAGTCCGCGATCATCGGGGACATCAACATCGACATGATCGGCTACGACGAAGGCGAGTTCGACGCGGTGATGGGGACCTGCAACCAGGCCGGTCCCCTCGACGAAGCCGTCCTGCGCGCCCGGGAGGAGATCGACTCGCCGCTCGATCTCAACGACGATTGCCTCGCCCGCTCCGACCACCAGAACTTCTGGGACGCCGGTTACCCCGCGCTCATACTGACCGACGGCACGAAGTACGACGACTATCCCTGGTACCACGAGTCCGGCGACACGGTAGACAAGCTGAACCTCCCCTATCTGCGCGCCATGATCCAGCTGAATGCCGCATCGACCGCGCTGCTCGCCGCCCCGCAGAGCAAAAGCTGATCAAAGCGCTTTAAGTCGTGCGTCGGAGCCGCATAGGTGTGTAGGACGGCGACGAAAGACGGACCCTTCAAAACGTTGTTGCTCAGTACCCTACCGCAACGCCTACGCCTCGCGGGTCGGCTCCTCCCGTGAATCGGACCGGCTTGCCTTGCGCGTCGTATTCGACGGTCAGGCCATAAGCATTGCCGAGCCCGCGCCCGTCGTCCACTCTGACGTTGTGACCCAGGGCGGAGAGTTCGGCGCGGACGGACTCCGAGAGGCTAGCGTCGACCAGGATCTCGTCGGGTTCCACGAAGCTGATACGAGGAGTGGAGATCGCCTGCTGGACATCCATATCGAAGTCGATCAGGTTCATCAGCATCTGCGGCATCGTTTGCAGTATGGTGAAGCCGCCGAGGGTACCTAGCGCGACAATGGGCCTCCCATCGTTCATGACGAGGATCGGAGAGACTCCCACGAGCCTGTAGCGACCGGGGAAGGCGTCCAGCGGGTTGCCCTCGGGCTCGAAGGTAGAGTACGAGATGGAGTCGTTGAGCCAGATGCCCGTTCCGCGCGGCATAACCCTGCTCCCGAATACGTTGCCCAAGGTTTGTGTCGCGGAGACGACGTTGCCTTCTCCATCCGCTATCACGAAGTGCGTGGTGTGTTCTTGCCGGTTGGAGAGGTTCGTGGGCGAGACGTTCGTGGGCGGTTGGTAAGGCGTAGCTTGCAGGGGATTTACTTGCTCGGCTTCGTCGGCCCAGTATTCTTCCGAGAGCAGCTGGTCGAGCGGCGTCGGGCTTATGTCCGGGTCTCTGGTGTATCTGGTACGTTGCGAATAGGCTCGCTTCGTGATCTCCGCGTAGGCGTGAAGATAATCGGTGCTGTTGTGACCCAACGCTACCGAGTCGAGCTGGCCCATCACGCCCAGCCGGACGAGCGTACCCCACGAAGTAGCCGGGGGAGAGGCCGTGACCACTTCGTAGCCCCGATAGTCCATACTTATGGGGTCTCGCCATTCGGCCTGGTTGTTGCGCAGGTCATCGATAGTCAGGAAACCGCCATTCTCTCGCACGGTGGCGTCTATCGCCCGGCCTATCTCCCCCTCGTACACCGCCCCAGCGCCCTCTTCGGCGATCAGGCCGAGGGAGTTTGCCAGGTCCTGTTGCACGAGGGTCTCCCCCGCCCTCAGCGGCGCTCCGTTATTCCCGTAGATGCTCCTCGCATGCTCGGGGAATGCAGGAAACTCCGATTCGATCCAGCCGGCCGTGATGCCATCGAGGACGAATCCTTCGTCGGCTAGCTCGATGGCGGGGTCAAAGAGGCGCCGCCACTGGAGATCTCCGTAATCTTCCGACAGTCTTTCCCAGGCGTTCACGTTGCCCGGCGTGGAGATAGCCCTGGCGCTCCGCCGGTTCTCTACGTAGTTCGGCGTGGGAGGACGGAAAACGGCAGGATCCAGCGTCGCGGGCATCCTGCTACTGGCGTTGAGGAACCGCGTCTCGCCCTCTTCGGCATCGTAGACGATTATCGCCCCGTAGCCTCCGATACCGCTCATCATCGGCTCGACGACGTTTAGGGCGGCGGCTACCGCCACCGCCGCGTCGAAGGCGTTGCCCCCTTCCGAGAGGATCTCCAGCCCCGCCTGCGTGGCGTACGGGTTGGCGGAGCTAACCATGCCCGACGCTCCGATGGCCGGGCTCTCCAGCGTCTTCTGGGTAGGCTCTATGTCGATCACGGGCGTCGAGACGGCTGGCCCGGTGATCTCGCCGGTAGCCAGTGTTCCTTCCGAAGAGTGTGCCTCTTCGCCGGCGCCCTCCTCCCGCGAGGCGTCCTCCGAGGTCGAGGACTGAGCTCCGCAAGAACTCAGGAACGCGACGATTAGCCCTATAAGGAGTGTCCTGCCCAAGATAAGCTCCACCGTAGATCGTGTTTACCCAGGTTAGCGTATACCGCCGAGCTCAGAAAACCACCGCTATTCCAGACCGCGGCAAACGACCGATCCCACCAGACAAGGAAAGAACCTCGGCGCGACACTCGTAAGCCCAACCTCTTTTCCTCCCTCCATCGCCCCCTCTTCTGTTCCGGCCGGCCTCACTGCCAACCCCGGAGCCTCCTCTAAGAAGGACGAACCTCAGAATAAAGGTTTGCGCAAGCGTTACAAATGTTAAGGTTTATTAAATATACGTTTCGTTCGGAAAACAGGAATTCCCTTTGTTTAAGCCAAATTCTCTTTGTCTGGGGTTTGTGTGATGAAGATGGAGGCGTTGCACGAATCCGGTGTGTTCCTTAGAGTGCCGGGCCATAGGAGGGGGGATTCACTGGAATCCCTCGTTGTGAAAATCTATATACGACGGTGGGAAGGAGCCCTGAGGCATGCCTGGAAGGGTTAACCCTGCAATACTGCTCGGTATCGTTAGCGTAGCTGTCCTCTCCTTAGGCGTGGTGGCGAGCGCCCAGATCCTGGAAGGTCCGGCGGATATCGTGCCGGCGGCGGAAGGTCTGGTGGACGCGGCCTTCCCTGTGGAGGAGCAATTCGCCATGGGGTTGGGGGGCACGGCGTCCAACGCCCTCGGCGTGGGGGAAGCGCAGCTCGGCAAGCCCTTCGTGATGGCGACCGACGGTCCCGACACGTTCAGCTGCGTCGGCCTGATGCGCTACATCCTGAGGACCACCGGCGTGGATCCCGACGCGCCCTGGGTGCCGGAGGAGTACCTGGGCAGGTACGCTCCCGTCGACCCCGCGAACATACAGCCTGGGGACATCGTGATCTACCCGAACTGGGCCACCATGTACGCGGGCGACGGCATGGTCCTCAACGCCAATGAGTTCGAGGGGTTTGTCACACACTCCGATGGACTACGCCGGCGAGCCGTTGGGCATCGTCCGTCCCCCTTACCTCTAAAAACGCCACAACCACAAGCGTGTCTCGTACGGGGGTGGATCTTCTGGCCCGCCCCCATACGCACTCTCACCAACCTCCTAGCCTGCACGGCCGACGCAGAGTACCGGCTCTGGGAGGTATCGGACTCGAGAGCTTCCCCATCCTTTCCTACGTTTGCTCGTCCAGGACACCTTAGAGCGTTTTGCAGAAAGGCTGTGCCGTTCTGCAAAAGCCATCAGCTATCAGCAAGAACAAAAAGCTGAATGCTGAGGGCTGACTGCTGTTGGCGCGGTTTGCGGAAGGTCATTCCTTCCGCAAACCCGCTATCAGAGGGAGCCCGGTCCGCGCATCTGTCCCGTTCGTGCTCTGAACACGCAGTCCGGTTTGCCCTCGGCGGCGAGATGCTAGCTGTTCCGCGGCCAGACGTCTACCAGGTAACGCCGGGAGGCCTTGAGCCCTTCCATCCACGTCTCGGCGTCCTGCTCGCTGGCCCCGGTTTTGTCTCGATACAGGCCAACAAACGCTCTCTCGACGTCAGGCGCCATTCTGCTGGCGTCGCCGCACAGGTAGATGACCGCCTTCTCCTCGATCAAGTTCCAGATGTCATCCTCGTGCGCCTTTACGGAGTGCTGCACATACATCTTCGGCTGCCCTTCGAGCCGCGAAAACGCGCACTCCAGCCTGGTTATGCCTTCCCGGGCATACTCTTCGAGCTCTTCTTCGTAGATATAGTCCTGCTGAGGATTGCGACAACCGAAGAACAGCAAAGACGGACCTACTTGTTTGCCCTGCTCGTTCTTGATCGTCGCCCGCTCCTGCAGGAACCCACGGAAGGGCGCCACGCCCGTGCCGGCCGCGACCATGACCATGGGTGTGGACGGATCCTCGGGCGGCAGGAAGGGTGTACTGGGAGGGCGCACGAAACCTTCGACTACGCTGCCGGCAGGTTGTTGGGCGAGGTAGGACGAGCAGACCCCGTTGTACCTGCCCCGGCCTGAGCGCGCCGGTCCATCGATCACCCCGACCGTGATGCTGCACTTGTTCGAGTCCGCCAGCGGAGAGGAAGAGATCGAGTAGTAACGCGGCTTTATCGGCGGCAGAAGCTCCAGGTAGAGGTTGAACGGCAACTCGCACGACCCAAACTCTTCCAGAAGATCTATCAGCGAGACGTTCTTCTCGAGGATTTCCTCCCGATAGCAGGCCACGCTGTCCGGATCGTCGCCACCAAGCGCGAGCAACTTCTCTTTCTCGGGAGGGCATTCGGTGTACTCGGCCAGCACCTGGATCTGGGAACGCCTGGCGACGTACTGTAGGTCTAGATAGCCCGACAGCAACGTCGAGACCAGGACCGGCCGATCAACCGGCAAGAAGGTCTTGCCGGAAGTGTTGTTCCGGATGCGTATACGAGCGTCCTCGGGAAAGTCGAAGCGCGCCATAACGCGCCGCACCTGCGTATCGCTGTTGCGTGGAAGTATCCCCAGATGATCGCCCGCCTGGTAGGTTCCCCCTTCCGGCAGGGCAAGCTCGACGTGGCGGGTCGAACGCTCGGAGGGATGCGAGCCGGTCTTGCGCTGTAACTCCCGGTTTGCCAGAACCTCGAACGGCCTGGCGTCATACTCGCTGACGAGCGGGCTGATCTCGACGTGCTCCTCGACCAGCTCTACCTCGTAGCGGTGCCCTTTTACTCCGGTATCATCTCCATCGACCGAGATGCCCAACGCGCTCGCAAGCGACCTCCACAGATGTTCGTACCACCCGCGGAACTGGCCGTCGAAGTCATCGCTCTGATCGCCTTCGCCGCGCTGGTAGACGCGTCTCGCTCCGTGAGCCTCCATCTGGCCGTCGATCATCTTGGGCACGCGCTGGTAGGTCCCCGCCCAGTCGTGATCTCCGACGCCGAACACGGTGTAGCTCACACCATTCAACTCATCCGCGCCAAGGGAATCGTTGCACAGCCAGTCGAAGAAACGGGCTGCGTTATCGGGCGGGGTGCCATTGTAGGAGGACGTGGTAATCACCACGGCCCCTTCCCTGGGCAACTTCCCCTGGTAGTCGTCGAGGGGAGCCACGGTAGTCGCGAAGCCGTGAGTTCTCGCATCGTCCGCCACGTGATGCGCTATGCCTTCGGCCGTCCCCAGGTTGGAGCCGTAGAGGACCAGAAGCGGGGTGTTGCCCTGCACCACCACGGCCGCCGGAGCCGGTTCGGTCTCGGGTTCCTCCTGAACCGGTGGTGGCGGAGCCGCTACCACCGCCGGGCGGTTCGTGCGTGGTCGGACCTTGATGCGGAAGTCGGCCGGCTTGATGGTCAGGGTCTGCTTGACCTTCAGCTCGTAGTTGGTGTGGTCTACGAACTCGAAGCGCTGCAACAGCATCCCCAGCACCAGTGTCGCTTCCTGCATGGCAAAATGCCGGCCGATACAGGCGCGCTGTCCGGTGCCAAACGGCTTGTAGGCGTTGGCCGGTCTGTTCTGCTCGGCCTCGCGAGTGAACCTGTCCGGATCGAACGCCTCCGCATTCTCGCCCCAGATCTTCGGGTCGCGGTGGAGCATCGGTATCAGAACCGTCAACTGGTCCTGTTGGTCGATCTGGTACTTACCGCCCAGCACCGTAGGCTCGTAGGGGTGCCGCGTGAAAGCAGGCGCGGTCGGCCACAGGCGTAGCGACTCTTTGAGTATCTGGGAAACGTACTGTAACTGTTTCACCTGCTCGTAGGTTAGCGCGGTCGACAGATCGCCGCCGAGCACCCTGTCTACCTCGTCATAGGCCTTCGCGAGCACCTCGGGGTTGTTCAGCAGATAGTACATCGTGAAGGAGAGTAGGCCGCTCGTGGTCTCGTGACCGGCGATGAGGAACGTGATGATCTGGTAGCGGATGTTGACGTCGTCCAGGCGCTCACCGGTCTCTTTGTCCACCCCGGTCAGCATGTAGTCCAGCAGATCCCGCTTGGTCGACTGGTCTTCGCCGGCCTTGCGCCGGGTGATTATCTCGTCGACCATCGAGTTCATGTACGAGATGCTCTCCTGAAGCTGCCGGTTCACGCGCCTCATTAGCCTGTTCTGGATCGGTAAGCGGGTCAACGCCGCCGTGTTTTCGCTCAGCGCGTAGACCATACTCGCGACGAACGGGTGGGGTTCCTCGCGGTAGAAGGAGTTGAACCGGTAACCGAAGCCGCACAGCCCGATCGTGTCCA
>JAIVIG010000311.1 GCA_020200675.1 Actinomycetota bacterium | reverse complement strand
CGCCATCAGCATCGTGGAAGAGGATTCAGCTGAAGCGTTTGAACTTAGGCCAGGCTTCTTCTAGCGGTACCTTCGGGTCCCGGAGGACGTAGATCGGCAGGTTCTTCTCGTTCGGCATGCAATACTCGCAGGTAACGGTGTCCGCGTGCTCGATGTCGTTGAACACCGCTTCGAGCCGTTCGCGGGGGACACCAACGGAGATGATGACCTGGCCCGAACAACCCCTCGTTCCCCAGATGTAATAGTTATTGTGCCCGCTGATCACCCTCGGCAGAAAGTATTTCGGGCCGAAGAAATCGAGGGCCCCGGCCTGCCCGAAGTTTCCGGCCAGGATGCAGCTTCTTGCTTGCTCCGCCGGCGTGAGGTCGCGATAGACTCCGGTGACGGTCTTTACCATGTCTTCCCAACCCTGCCTGTAGGCGAAGGGCTGCGGGACCTGCGATGACCCGAGGGCTTCCGAATCTATGCCGGCGTTGCCCTCGACGGGGGCGGTGATCTTGGCGAGCGCGTCCACGGGCAGCACCGGCACCACCGCCAAAGGTGCGACTATCATCCCGCTTATCACCAGCAGGGAGACGTAGGCCGGTTTCAGCCAGTTCCACTGGCGCCACCGGATAAAGCGTTCGATCACCAGGGCTCCCGCGGCGAAGAGTATGGGGTAGGTCGGGGCCAGAAAGTAGAACTTCGCGTTCTGGATGGCGAACACCGCGAAGAGGATCAGGTAGATCCAACCCAAAGTCTGGTAGGGTTTGCCGCCTTTGGAGAGCAGGTAGTAGTAGAGCCCGGCGGGCCAGATCAGCAACGTCGCCGGGTGCATGGTCGCTACCTGCTCGAAGAGGAACTTTGCGATCGAGTCCGGGGCAACCTTACCCTCGTAGTTGGCCCAGAACTCGAGGGTGGGCCAACCATGGACCATCTGCCAGAAGACGTAAGGTAGCAAGAAGACCAGCGCGACGGCGCCGCCGAGCCAGGGCCACTTGGTAAAGAGATGTTTCCGGGCGGGCGTAAGAAGCAGGGCGACGAAGACCGCGAACCCGAAGAAGAGCATGGTGACCTTGGCCAGAAGCCCCAGGCCCGCGACCAACCCGAAGTGGAGCCAGAGCCTGGGCTGGTCCTGCTTGAGGATCATCAGCAACACGTACGTCGCGAGCGCCCAGAAGAGCTGGTCGAACGCGTCCATCGACATCCAGGTGCCAAACACGAGGATGTTCGGCGCGATGAGGGAGGCGAGGGCCGCGAGGATCTGCGCGAATCGGCCGCCGCCGAGCTCCCGGGCCATCAACGCCGTCAACACGACGACCGCCGCGCTCGCCAAAGCCGGGAAGAAGTGCAGCGCCGCCGGAGATTCCCCGAGCAAGCCGCGGGCGACCGCGGTGACGATGGCCACCAGGGGAGGAAAGTCCACGTACCCGAGGTCCAGACGCTCGCCCGCCGAGAGGAAATAGAGCTCGTCCCTGTAAAACCCGTAGTTCCCGGCCGTGAGCATGTGTACCACGAACTTGACGCAGGCCAGGTAGACGGCGATGGCCGGGCCGCTCAGCAGCGTCGGGTACGAGACCGGTTTCGCGCTCCAGTCCATCCTAAACCCACCCCGGCGAGATGCCGCGTGTTTCGCCGGACGGCACGGCAAGCCCTACGCACCGGCGGCAAAGCCGGCCTCGGAAGCTCCTGCTGTCGTAAGCCTTGTCGGCCACCAACTCCTCCCTGCGCTTCTCGACCCACCCCTACCCGAAGAGGTAGGAGAGCCGTACTTCCGGGGCACGCCGTCCCGGCGCCCGCTGCATAGCATACACAAGACGCCGTCCGGGGGTTGTTGCTCCCCCGCTCCTCGTCCTTCATCCGCGGTCGCCGCGACGCCAACGGCGGTAGGGCGACCAACCGCTCGTCCGCAGCCCTCGGGTCGGGCAGCGTGGGAGCCCCTCTGCCCTCCCAAAACGGGCTCCGCCCGGCGAGCGCTCCCTATTCTAGGCCGTCTCGGGCGATTCCGAAACCCCTACCCACGGTACACCGGCATCTTGTACCCCTTCGTTTTGGTTGCTGAGTTCTACGCCCGGGCAAGAGGATGCTCGCTTCGAGGCTGCTGTCCGATCCGAAGATGCACCAGGGGTCCCTTGGAATTCTGGAGACCCGGATTTCGATCACCTGAAATCGACATCGTAGCCCGCGCTTCGGCAACGCGCACGCACAGTCCGCCGTACCCGGCGCGGACCTCAAGATGTTGGGAGTCCCAGAAAAAGAAGCTATTGTGGGTTTACAGGTTCTTCTCTGAGTGCAACAAAGGTTGTTAGGGGGGCCTTGGTGACAGAGCCGCCGAGGTGTGTTCGGATGCTGGACGGCAGAAAGCGACAGACAAGGAGGTCTGCCAATGCCCACGATCCGTCTTGGCCTGGTAACCCTGCCCCTCGCCGGCCTATTGGCCACGTGGGCGACCATCGCCGGTAGCACCTTCCTGGACTTTACCGATGCGGGAGTAGATGCTGGTGAGGCTGCCCGGGCCTACGATTCCCTCGGCTACTTCTTGAGCCAGTTCATGGGCTATATAGTGGGCCTGTCGCTACTAACCCTGGGCACCTTCGCGCTAACGGTCTACCTGGCAGAGTTGCGCGGGGAACGATGGGTGTTGGGCGCGACGATCCTGAGCATTTTGGGTACCGGTTTGTTGCTCTCGCACTACGGCCTTCGCACCTACGCCCTCCCGGCGCTCGGGGGAGCCTATCTAGGCGGCCAGGAAAATGCCCTGGAGTCGGCCAACATCATCTTCGGCGACCCCGGGGAAAGCGTCTTCTACGTCGCCTTCTTACTCTATTCAGCCGGCTTCATCCTCTTCGGCTTCGCCGTCTGGGGTTCCGGTACGCTGCCCAGGTGGTCGGGGGTCCTCTTGGCCCTCCACGCACCGCTCTTCTCGGGGCCGCTCCCGGAGTTGTTTTCGATCTTGGGGGCGCTGATGTTGCTCGGCGGCGGTGGGTGGATAGCGTACGCCGTTTTGCGCAGGCCCCCCGCCCGGGTTGTGCCCGAAAGAACTGAGCCACGAGAGAGAACGGTAACGCGGTTGCGGAAGACCGGCACAGAGTAAGGGGACTCCCTCTCAGCAGACCACCGAAGGAGCCGCTTATCAGCACGGCAACTCAAAGCGGCGCTCCGTCGAGCAAACTCGGCGGCAGATAGACCAGAGAGGCGCCAGGATCCAGGCCCGCCTCCTCCCCGATCAATAAACCGTAGACCGACGAGAACCCGGCGATGGGTGACGACAACCCTCGCAAAGACGAGCACCACAGAAGGCCAAGTTCGTGACCCGTTGGAGCAATGCACCGCTACTGCTGCGGCGACGGCATCCCTGCGTACTGTAGCGCAGTGTTGCGATTGTAGGGGCTCAGGTGGTAGCGGCTGGCAAGCACGAAGGGGCGAGGACTATACTACGAGCGGTTGCAGAAGAATCGCGGTAAATACCGAGAGGGAAAGGGGTATTCCGTATGACGGAGAAGGTCTATCGCACGGAGCTCACGCCGGTGAGCTTCCTCAGGCGCAGCGCGTACATGTTCCCGGACAAGGAGGCCGTGGTCCACGGCGAGCGGCGCTACACCTACTCTGAGTTCGAGGAGAGAGTGAATCGCCTCGCCTCGCGCCTCAAGGATGGAGGCTTCCAGAAGGGCGACAGGATAGCGTTCCTGTGCCCGAACATCCCGCCGATGCTCGAAGGGACGTTCGCCTTGCCGGCTGCGGGTCTGGTCATGGTCGCCATAAACACCCGCCTGAGCGCCGGCGAGGTCGAGTACATCGTCGAACACTCGGGATCGAAGATGGTCTTCGTGGACGCCGAGCTCGAGGAGCTTCTGGAGGGCGTGGACGAGAGCGTCGAGATCGTGCGCATCGACGACACCGGGGAGAAAGGCGACCCATACGAGGATTACCTGGCCGAGGGCTCGCCGGAGCCGGTCGAGAGCGTCCTGGAGGACGAAGAGGAGATGATCTCCATCAACTACACCTCCGGGACGACGGGGCAGCCCAAGGGTGTGATGTATACCTACCGCGGGGCGTACCTGAGCGCCCTGGGCAACGTCATCGAGACGCAGATGGACTACGAGACCAGGTACCTGTGGACCCTGCCGATGTTCCACTGCAACGGCTGGACCTTCCCCTGGGCGGTCACGGCCGTCGCAGGGACCCACGTATGCCTGAGAAAGGTCGAACCCGGCAGGATCTGGGATCTCTTCGAGTCCGAGAACATATCTCACTACTGTGCAGCGCCGACGGTCCAGATACCGCTCGCCAACGACGACGGGCGCCGCGAGCTCGACCACCAGGTCACCGCCGCGATCGCCGGCTACGTGCCGACGCCTACCCTACTCAACCAGCTCCTCGACCTGAACATCCGCCCCGTGCACCTCTACGGGTTGACCGAGACTTACGGTCCCATGACCACGAGCGCCCCGCGCAAGGAGTGGGAGGAGAAGGATCCCAAGGAGCACGCCCAGCTCCTGGCGCGCCAGGGACAGGGCTACGTTACCGCGGATCTTGTGCGCGTCGTGGACGACGACATGAACGACGTGCCGCTCGACGGGGAGACGATGGGCGAGATCGTCATGCACGGCAACATGGTAATGAAGGGCTACCTCGATAACGAAGAGGAGACAAAGGAGTCGTTCAAGGGCGGCTGGTATCACTCAGGCGACCTCGCCGTATGGCATCCCGACGGGTACATCGAGATCAAGGACCGCGACAAGGACGTGATTATCTCCGGTGGCGAGAACATCTCGGGTGTCGAGGTCGAACAAGTCCTCGCCGAGCATCCGTCCATTTTGGAGGCCGCCGTCACCGCCATGCCAGACGAGCACTATGGCGAGCGTCCCAAGGCCTTCGTCACCCTCCAGCAGGGTAAGGAGACCACGGAGCAGGAGATCATAGACTTCGTCAAGGAGCGCATCGCCCGCTTCAAGGCCCCGGCCGCCGTCGAGTTCATGGACGAGCTCCCCAAAACCTCCACCGGCAAGGTCCAGAAGTACGTTCTCCGCGAGAGGGAAGAGGAGAGCCAGGACGACAAGGCCAACGGAGGCTAGAACGATGCTGCACGTGCTCCGGGTGTTCGTCGGCGACGTGGGCGCTGGCGGCAACCCTTTGGGGGTCTTCCTGGACGGCGGGGAGGTGCCGGAAGGCGAGCGCCAGGGGGTCGCGGCGGACCTCGGCTTCTCCGAGACGGTGTTCGTAGAAGATCCCGGCCAGGGCCGGCTACGCATCTTCACGCCGAAGGAGGAGCTCCCGTTCGCCGGTCACCCCCTGGTCGGCACGGCCTGGCTCCTGGCGAGCGAAGGCTTCGACGTTTCGGCGCTGCGTCCGCCCGCCGGCGAGGTTCCCGTCAGGGTAGAGGGCGACATCACCTTTATCTCCGGGAGGCCCGAGTGGGCACCGCCTTTCGAGCACGTCGAGTTGAACTCTCCCGCCGAAGTGGAGATGCTCGCAGGTCCGCCAGAGGGCCACGACCTCGCGGGCGTGTGGGCCTGGGAAGACGAGGAAGCCGGGTACGTGCGCGCCCGGGTATTTCCGGTGCGGTTGGGCATAGACGAAGACGAGGCTACCGGGGCTCATGCCGTCCGGTTAGCCGCCCGGCTGGGACGGACGATAGTGATACGCCAGGGCGAAGGTTCCCTGATCTTCGCCGATCCGCGGCCCGACGGGACCGTGGAGATCGGCGGTCGTACCGAGCTAGTCGAGGTACGCGAACACTAGCGAAGGAGGAACCCCATGATCGAAGCCGAAAAACAGACCTACGAGCACATCCTGTACGAGGGAGACGACACGGTCGCCCTCGTTACCATGAACCGCCCCAATAAGCGCAACGCCCTCTCCCTGGACCATATGCAGGAGCTGATAACCTGCCTCAAAGCGATAGGCGAAGCCGGCGAGACACCGGTCGTCGTCCTGCGCGGCAACGGCCCCGGCTTCTGCGCCGGCCACGACCTCTCCGAGATGGTCGGCCGCGACCCCGCCTTCTACCGTCACCTCTTCGAAGTCTGCTGCGAGCTCATGGAGACCATCCAGGCCATCCCGCAGCCCGTCATAGCCCAGGTCCACGGCATCGCGACCGCCGCCGGTTGCCAGCTCGCCGCCACCTGCGACCTCGTCGTGGCCTCCGAAGAGGCCCGCTTCGCCACCCCCGGCGTAAAAATAGGACTCTTCTGCTCCACCCCGATGGTCGCCCTGAGCCGCGCCGTCGGCCAGAAGAAGGCGATGGAGATGCTCCTCACCGGCGAGTTCGTCTCCGCCGAGGAAGCCCACGCCGCGGGGCTCGTAAACAAGGTGGTCTCGGCGGAGGACTTGGAGGCGGAGACCAGGAAGCTCGCGGAGAAGATAGCGGAGGCGAGCCCGCTCGTCGTCGGGGTCGGCAAAGGGGCCTTCTATCGCCAGCTCGAGATGCCCACGGAACAAGCCTACGCCTACACCAAAGAAATCATGTCCTTCAACGCCACCTTCGCCGACGCTCAGGAGGGCATCTGCGCCTTTCTGGAGAAGCGCAAGCCGGAGTGGAAGGGTCGCTAAAGCTCCCGAACCTACTGCAGGATCTCATCTTGTCTCGAAGCAGAAGGATGGTGTGCCGTTTTCTTGCAACGATGCGAGGCAGCACGTGAAGCTATGTCGAGCCGAGACCTGGGATCGGGGACAGAGTGACCGGATGATGACGGACACCATCACGCGACCCCTGGAGAAGAAAGAGCAGAAGACGGAGGGGCTGCCGCCCTACAACGTGGTCCTGCTCGACGACGACGAGCACAGCTTCGAGTACGTGATCCACATGCTAAAGACGATCTTCGGGCACCCGCCGGAGAAGGGTTACCGGATGGCGTTGGAGGTGGACGCGACCGGACGGGTCATCGTCGCCACCACGAACCTGGAGCAAGCGGAGCTCAAGCGCGACCAGATCCACGCCTTCGGGCCGGATCCCTTGATCCCGCGCTGCAAAGGCTCGATGTCGGCGACGATAGAGTCGGCGTCCGGCTGATGCCGCCCGCTCAAGCCTGATCCCAGTACGTAACGGCGCCGTCTTTTTGCTTGACGAAGCGCACGTTGCTGTCCTGGGAGATGACGACGGCGATGACGTCCGGGAGCGCGCTGCAGAGCCGGAAGGCGGAGCGGTGGCGGGTACCGAGGCCTTCGGTCGGCTCTTCCGTCGTCTCGTCTCCTTCGATGTCCAAAGCTTTGGAGACTGTCTCTACGCCGGGTAGCTCGCCGGAGATCTCTCCGCCGAAGCCCAAGAGCTCGAAGCGCTGGGTCATGACCACCGCTCCGTCGACCGCGGCGAGGCCCGCGATGAGGTGCGCAACCTCGAAGATGGCCTCGTCGAGGTCCGACAACTCCCCGTCGCCGCTCGCCTCGTACGCCTCCCACCCGACCTCTTGGCCGGTCGAAGCACCGTCGCGCCCGTAAGACTCGGCCAAAAGGTTCATAGCTCGTACTATCAGGGTGCGGAACCGGCGGCGGGGTTCGTCTTCGGCGAACTTGTACTTCAGGGCCACGCAGCGGTCCTCGAGAATGTCGTCGGCCAGGTCCGGGGGGACGATGACGAGGGTTCCGCCATGGCGAGAGTTCCTGACGGCGGAGACGACGCGCTTTATCGTGTGTTGGCCTATGATCCGGGTAACGTCGTTGTCCAGGGGCGCCCAGTCCTCGCCGTACTTCTCCCGCGCCCGCTCGCGGGCCTTTGCGTGGATCTCCGCGAGCTCGGCTCGCACGGGGGCGAAGGTGTCGGGCAACCAGCGCGAGTCGTAGACGTTCATCGTGGAGTCGGAGAGCATACCCTCCTCGAG
>JAIVIG010000517.1 GCA_020200675.1 Actinomycetota bacterium | reverse complement strand
GCACTGACCTTACATGGGTGGAGAGTGAGGCTTGCACCGCCGTACGGAATGCCGTGAACGTCCTAATGATTAGGATGGGACCCTCGGATAGTATCTACTATCTAGTGGACTGGCTCTTGTCCTTTGGAAGGAATGAGACCTTTGGTCAAAGGGCTATGGAAGTCGGGGATACGGAGGCTCTTAAGGTTCTGGCTATGGCCTTCGTTGAGATGGGCGTGACCGAGGCGACGTTCGCTAGTGTTGCCAACTTCAACACCCGCCCTCTAGAGCGCTCGGCAGATGGGGCCGCCTGGGCCCACAACAATGGCAATTCGGAGGCTGAGAAGTTGCTCGCTGCGACCTTTTTCGTCCTGTTCACCTATCTCCACCATCACATACAGCGGCTCACGGCCCGCGGATGGGTGTATACCTCCTCGTTGCACGAGACGAAAGCCAAAGAGCTTAAAGACCTGGGGATCGACTTCTCCCAGGCGGCGAAGGAGTCGAGAGAGAGGTTCAAGGGGTACTGGATAACCCGCTTCCAGGACCCAGACACCGAGCAGAATAAAGCCCTCAAGAGGATCGAGTGTCTATAGAGGCGGTACCTGGTTGTGCGTTTCCAAGTCCCAGGACGCTTGCCATCACTCTGCTAGCCTGTACTCTAGCCGAGAGCCTCGTCCATGCCGTCGGCGGTGTTGCGGTCCATCGAGGGCATCCAGTGAGAGTAGCGGTCTAGGGTTCATCGGGGAGGATGTGGCCCATCGCGTTGGCGGTGCGCTTCGCCGAGGAATCGTAGTGGTGAGTGTGGCGTTGGAGGGTGAAAGATGCGGTGGCGTGTCCCGGGAGTTAAGCAACTCTTAATGTTATATGAATTCGCCTGGGTAGTAACAAGCTTATAACTCGGGTACCATCCAGCCACCAAAGGGGAAAGGATAATATTGTGACAGAGCCTACCGAACGGGACGAGGCTCGGACGGTGCCCGGTGGTGCATCCGCTGATCCCGATGTAGATTGGTCGGAAGCGGCGCTTCAACCTTCATTCCGCGACCTGGTATCCGCCAAGGTGCGGTTTCTGGTTCCGCTGGTCATCTTCTACCTGGTGTTCTACCTGGCCGTAACAGTGCTCGCTGGCTTTGCTCCGGGCTTCATGGCCCAGAGGGCCGTCGGTCCGATCAACGTCGGCTACCTCCTTATTCTCGCCACGTACGTGATGGCGTGGATCGTCGCTCTCGTCTACGTCCGTGTCGCGAACCGCAGCTTCGATCCGAAGGCCGATAAAGCTATTGAGGCCCTCCACGCGCGCAAGGACGACGCGTGAGAGTTCTGACGATTGTCATCTTCCTCGTGATACTTGGCGTCACCCTCGCCATCACTTACTGGGCCGCTCGCCGCACGCGCACGACGAGCGAGTTCTACGCTGCGGGTAGCCAACTCCGCGCCGCCGAGAATGGGTTTGCGCTTGCCGGAGATTGGATGAGCGCCGCTGCGTTTCTGGGCTTTAGCGGACTCGCGGCACTCTACGGTATGGACGGCTCGCTCTATGCGGTGGGGGCGCTGGTCGCTTTTCTCGGGATCCTATTACTGATCGCCGAGCCGCTACGGAATACGGGGAGGTACACGCTGGCGGACGTTATCGCGTACAGGTCTCGGGACTGGCCATGGTCGTCTACGTAGCCTTCGGCGGGATGCTGGCAACGACCTGGGTGCAGATCGTGAAGGCCGTCCTTCTGCTGTCCAGCGCTATTATTCTGCTGGTCTGGGTTCTGGCCCTGTTCGGCTTCAATCCGGTGGCCCTTTTCCAGGGCGTCGAGTCGAGATACGGGCCAGAGTTCCTCTCGCCGGGAAATTATCTCAAGAACCCGCTCGACCAGCTCTCTTTAGGTTTGAGCTTCGCGCTGGGCACGGCCGGCTTGCCGCACATCATGATCCGATTCTATACGGTACCGGACGCGAAGACGGCCCGGAAGTCGATCATCTGGTTGATGTTCCTTGCGGGCGCTTTTTTCATGATCACCACGATAACCGGGCTGGCTGCTGCTTACTTCGTCGGCCAGGAGGAGATCCTCGCAGCCGATCCGGGAGGTAATCTGGCCCTGCCGCTGCTAGCACAGTTTTTGGGCGGCGGAGCCGGCACTTTAGGCGGACAGCTATTCCTCGCGTTCGTGGCGGCCGTCGCTTTCGCCACGATCCTCGCGGTCGTCGCCGGTCTGACCCTGGCGACCTCCGGCGCTGTCGCGCACGATCTCTACGTCAACGTGATAAAGCGCGGCGAGGTCGAGGAGCGGACGCAGGTGCGGGTCGCACGTATCTCGACCGTCGTGGTCGGTGTCCTGGCCATCACCCTCGGCCTGCTCGTGCAAGGGCTGAACGTCGCCGTGCTCGTTATCCTCGCTATCGCCGTCGCGGCTAGCACTAACTTCCCGGTCATCGTGCTCTCGCTGTTCTGGCGACGCTTCAACACGAGCGGCGTGATCGGCGGCGTGACCGTAGGTCTTCTCTCTTCGGTCGGGCTTGCGCTGCTCGGGCCAGGATTTTTGGGCGAAGGGGCGATCTTCTCCCTAGTTAACCCAACGGTGTTCAGTATGCCGCTCGGGTTCGCGGGCGCTGTGCTCGGCACGCTCCTGGGGGGACGTAGCCTGGAGAACGAGGCGAGGTTCGACGAGGTCGCCTTCCGGGCCCAGACCGGCGCCGGCGCGGAGGGGTAGTCTCTCAGATGTCCTCGTACCTGTTCCTTGCTAAAGAGAAGAAAGGAGTTGGCCTATGACGCCCGCCCGAAAGTTTCCTCAAGTCGACCACGCGGATGCGACCGGAGAGTTGAAGGAGATCTACGACGACATTCAGGATACGCTGCGGGTCGCGTGGGTCGCGTTCGCCTGTAGGGTCCTCGCAACCTTCCCCGCTTACCTGCCGCTAGCGTGGCGTGCAGCCCAGCCGAACTTCGCGACGCGGTACGCGGAGCGTGCCGCCGACACGTTGCGCGAGCGGTCTCTGCTCCCAGGTCCGAACCCGCCGGATCCCCGACCCAGGCTGCAAGAGTTGGGATGGAACGAGGCGCGGATCGACGCGGTCCGGCACGCACTCGACGTACTCAACTACGGCAACCCGAAGTACTTGCTGCTCATTACCGCCTGGACCGAGGCGTTCCAGGACCGGCCCTCCGGTGGAGCAGACCTTTCCCGGGATGAAGCCGCCCCGATACCGCGTGGCCTGCCCGAAGAAGTCGCTCCACTCCAGCTCGTCGACCCGGACACCGCATCCCCCGAAGTGCAGGGACTCTTCAAGCGGGTCTCCGACCTGCATTTTCACCACGGCCCGTCGAGCGACTATCGGGTCCTGGCGAACTGGCCGGATTATCTCCAACTCGCCCTCGACGAGACGCTTGAGCCGGTCGTCCGAACCGAAGACTACGATGCAGCGGGCCGGACACTGCTTGTACAGGCCCGTGAGCTGATCCGCGGTTTCCCGGCCTCCGCAGGGATTGAATCGAACACGCTCAGCGAGCTATGCATGCCTTCGGAGATCGCTGGGTTGAACGGGCTGCTGTTTATGTACCAGCGATTCATCTGCGACGTTACGATCGATATGATTCGCCTGAAGCAGGCGTTCGAT
>JAIVIG010000245.1 GCA_020200675.1 Actinomycetota bacterium | reverse complement strand
GAGCAAGACCAAGTACAACACGATCCGATCGTAGATCGCGCCGACTCAAAGAAGCAAGCCGGGCACTCTCCGGTAACGATAGTCTACGGCTTCTCGTCGGCCACGGACGAGGCACCGACGCCTGCTCACTAGATCCTCTCCGGCGCCTTGACCCCTAGAAGGCCGAGCCCGATACGGAGCACGTTTTTGGTCGCCGCGCACAGCGCGAGCCTGCGCCGCCTCAGGTCTTCGTCCTGCACCAAGACCTGATGCACCGTATAGAACCTGTGAAAGCGTGTAGCCAGAGTCTCCAGGTAGGTCGGTAAAGGGTGGACCTCCCTGCGCGCCGCCGCCCCCTCTACCACCCGCGGGAAGTCGAAGAGCTCCAACAGGAGCGCCCGTTCCTCGGGGGCGTAGTCGCCGGGCGGAACTTCCTTCACGCCCGCCGGGTTCAGGTTCGCCCGGCGGAAGATGCTCGCGATGCGGGCGTGGGCGTACTGCACGTAGTAGACCGGGTTCTCGTCGGACTGTTGGACGGCCACCGCGAGGTCGAAGGTCATCTCGGTGCGGTGCGAGGAGCGCACGTAGAAGTACCGCGCTGCGTCCTCCCCCACCTCGTCCATAAGCTCGTCGAAGGTCACGAAGTTCCCGGCGCGCTTGCTAACCTTGACCTGCTCGCCCGCGCGCAAGAGCTTGACCAGCCGCACGAGCTCCACATCCAGAAAGTCCTCCGGCAGCCCCAAGGCCACGAGCCCGGCCCGAAGGCGCGGCCCGTAGCCCGCGTGGTCCGCACCCCACACGTCGATCGCGGTTTTGAAGCCACGGTTCCATTTGTCGCGGTGGTAGGCGATGTCCGGCGCGACGTAGGTGTAGGAGCCGCCCTTCTTCACCAGGACCCGGTCCTTGTCGTCCCCGAACCGCGAGGAGGCGAGCCACAGTGCACCCTCGCTCTCGTAAGCGTCGCCACTCCTCGTAAGGGCCTCGACAACTTGTTCTATGGCGCCGGTCTCGTAGAGGCTCTTCTCATTGAAGTAGCCGTCGAAGGAGACTCGGGCCCGCTCCAGGGTCGCTTTGATGTCATCCATACACCGGGCTGTGGCGAAGGCGGCTATCTCTGGCAGGGCCTCTTCGGGAGGCGCGTTCAGATGCCGGGCGCCGTCCCTCTCCTTGAGTTCCAGGGCGATATAGCGGATGTATTCGCCGCGGTAGAGAGATTCCGGGTCGGAGACGGGCCATTCTCTCCCGAACAGCTCCGCGTAGCTGGCGGCGGCAGACTCGCCGAGCAGCTGGATCTGGTTCCCCCCGTCGTTGAAGTAGTATTCCCTCGCAACTCGGCGGCCTGCGGCCTTCATGATCCTCGCCAGCGAATCCCCGTACGCCGCGTGCCGCCCGTGCGCCACCGTCATCGGTCCCGTGGGGTTGACGCTCACGTACTCGAGCAGGACAGGCTCCCCCAAAGGCTCCCTCCTCCCGTACCCTTCCCCCGCCGAAAGCAGCATCCCCAGCTCCTCCCCCAGGGCCGCCGGAGAGAGACGGAAGTTGATAAACCCCGGCCCCGCGACCTCGACGCTCTCGACGAAGGGCGCGTCCAAGGAGCCGGCTATGTTCTGCGCCACCTCCCGAGGATTGCGCTTGAACACCCTGGCGTTCGCCAGGGCCACGTTGGTGGCGAAATCGCCGTGAGCAGCCTCGTTCGGCCGCTCGACGTGGACGCCGTTCAGCTCAATCCCGTACGCCTTTCGGACCGCCTCCCGCAGGGCGCCGGCCACCCGTTCCTCGAGGCCCGATCTGTTAGCCATCTTCTCGCTCTAGGAGGTCATCCAACAGCCGCTTGGGCTCCGCCGCCATCTGTTCGGTCTCTTTGCGGTCGCGCGCGAAGCGCACCTCGAAACCGTCCCCTGCCCGCGCGTCCTCGGGCAACAGCTCTCGCGGCATGTCGAAGCTTTGCCGTCCCTCCGGGTAGAGCAGCAGGACCGCTATCCCATTGTCCTCGAACCTGTTCAGTTGCACTCGCATAACCGTATGTTACCGCTTTTGGAGAAC
>JAIVIG010000244.1:2064-5439 GCA_020200675.1 Actinomycetota bacterium | reverse complement strand
ATGTTGGGCATCTGCTGGGCGGAGGCATAGTCCAGGTCGTCAGCGAGCACGAAGATCACGTTCGGTTGGTCCACAGAAGCTTCCGCCTGCGCTCCTTGAGCGGACCCGCCGGTACCCGAACAACCAGCAACCAGGAGGACCGCCAGGCACGCCAGGGCCCCCAAGAGTACCCTCCTCGTCCGAAACCCCGCACCACTCTTCCTCTTCGCGGCGCGTTTGCGAGTAAGCATCGACACCGGTTCCTCCCTCCGTTCTTCCAGGGATGTGGCGCCCACGCTAAGATGCATCCTCGGCCTCGTGACACCCGTCGCCGGAGCAGTCCCTCAACGCCTCCAACCTCGCCTTCAGGTCCTCGACGAGGGCGGGATCTGCGGTCTCGTAGACGTTCTCCAGCTCGTAGGGATCGTTCGCCAGGTCGTAGAGCTCCTTCTCGCCGTTCTCGTGCTCGACGTACTTGTGGGTCCCGGTCCTGACGGCCTGAAAGGCGGTTTGATCCGTGCGGCTGCCCTCGTCTCCTTCTCCCTCTTCATCGGCGCTCTTCCCGTCGAGGAACGCCTCCAACAGCACGGCCGAGCGCCACGAAGGAGATTCTTCGCCGCGCATCAGCGGCGCCAGCGAGCGTCCATCGGCCTCGAACCTCTCCAGGCCCCCGAGCTCGGCGAAGGTCGGTGCCAGGTCGGTGTTGAGTACCAGGTTCTCCACCGTGGATCCCGCGGGCACCCCCGGCCCCCGGACGTAGAGCGGCACGTGCGCCGACTCCTCGTACGGCGTCTTCTTGCCGTGCTTCAGGCGGCGTTCGCCGAGCTGGAAACCGTTGTCGGAGGTGAAGACTATGTAAGTGTTATCTAGCTCTCCGGCCGCCTCCAGCTCATCGACCAGCGAGCCTACCATCTCGTCCACCGCCAGCGTCGCCTCCAGGCGCTCCTGGTAACGCTCGTCGATCTGGGAACTCTCATTCTCCGTGATGGTAGCGAGGTCCTGTATCCAGGAGGGCTTGTCCGAGACGTCCTCCTCGTTGTAGGACGGAGGGCGGGGCGCCGCTTTATCCGAGAGGGTGCCTTTGTGGCGCTCGGCGGGGGTCGCGGGGCTGTGAGGCGCTGTCGGCGCCACGTACGCGAAGAAGGGTGCGCCGTCCGCCGCCGCGCGCCGGACGAAATCCGTCGCCTTTCCGGAGAGTACGTCGGTGAGGTAGTCTTCGGTCTCGCTCCCGTAGGAGACGACCTCTCCGTTCTCGTTCAGATCGTAGTCGTAATATTCGTAGCGGCCCAGCTTGGCGTACCACTCGTCCCAACCCGGTGGTACGTAAGTTTGATCTTGCTGGCCGTAGCCGTTTAGGTATTTGCCGATCAGGGCGGTCCGGTAGCCGTTCTCCTGGAGGCGGGCGGCGATGGAGGTCTCCTCGTTGCCTTCTTCCCGGAACTTCTCGAAGCCCCCGACCGGGCGCTTGTTGCCCCTCACGTTGTGGTTGTGGGCATACTCGCCGGTGAGCATGGTCGACCGAGAGGGACAACAGGACCCGCCGGCCCGCGAGCAGCCGGCGACGAAAAAGGCCGCCGAGCACGCCAGGATCACGAGTAGCACCCTCCTCCCCATAAAGCTACCGCCACCCCTTATCAATGCTGCACCCACCCTTCCCACGAATCCGTCTAATCTCAATTATCAGGAAGTCTGGGACTCGATCCGGTCCGGTTGGCGGGTGCGGCGCGCTCGCAGCCACAGCACGATGCAGGCCGCCGCCGCCACGAGCTCCGTCGCCTTGGTAAGCACCCCGATCAGATCCACGACCTCTGCCGTCTCGGCCCCAGGCGGAGGCACGATCCGGAAGACCGCCCAGAGCACTATGAGCGCGAGTGAGATTCCCGCTCCGGAAAGATAGGCCAAACGTGAGGGCCAGGTCAGGATGGCGGCGGCGATTATCGCCGCGACCACGCCCGCAGCGTAGAAAAAGATCCCCTGAGCCGCCGCCACCTCGAAGTGCTCGGGAGCGAGGCCTATGTGGAGGGCGGCACTGAGTATGAGCCCCCCGACCGCCGCCGCTTTCCAGGCGCGTACGCGTGGCAGGGCAGGTGGCAGGGGGGATGGGCCCGGCTAGCCCGCTGCTAGTAGGTTCGGCCCACGCCCACCTGCGGCGCACAGCATAGAGGCCAGTTCCGACTACCGCGAGAACCCCGAGGGACAACGGAGACAGGCGTACCGCGTCCCGGAAAGCCGTGGGCACGAAAATAGCGAATTCCTCGTCATGGGCGTGCTTATTGGCCGTGGTTCCGTTACCCTTGGCCTTCCCCTCCTGAATCTGGAACGCTGCTTGGTTGAACTGGGCCGTCTCCGTACCCGCAGCGTCGTCGATGCCAACCGATAGATCTAGGTCCTGCGTCTCGCTCCCGATGATCGTGTTGAAGTGCTCGGCGGTTCCGTAGTCGTTGACCGTGGTCAGCTCGCGCTCCTCACCGGGCTCGAGTTCGATCTTCTCATCTATCACGGTCGTACTGACCTCGGGGTGGTCCATGAGGCGCGTGCGGATCTGGGCCTCCTGGACCTCATCACTGTTGTTTGTCACGAGGAGTGTGTACCGGTCCCCCTCGTGGGTCGAGGGCGAGGTCGCCTTCCAACGGACCGGCCAGCCGGGCATCCTGTTTCCGCCGGGTTCGTCGGCCAGCGCTGGCGCCGCGGTCACCAGAAGTATTCCCAATGCCATCACGAGCATTACCGGTCTTCTCTTCATGAGGCTCTCTTTCCTGGTCAGGTTATCGGCATACGAACAGGAATCTCATCTACTGTCGGCTAAGAGACATGGTAGATCCCGAACCTTAGAGGAAGCTTAGAGAGGGTTAACTTTTCTCTGAGAGCCTTTCTCTCTCCGGGAGCTTCTCGGAGAGCGGGAGGCGAATGGTGAACGCGGACCCCTCTCCCGGGGCGCTCTGGACCTCTATCCGTCCCTCCAGGGCCTCGACGGTCTCCCGGACTATAGCCAACCCGAGCCCGGTTCCTTCGCCGGCCCGCGAGCTCTCGGCCCGGTAGAAACGCTCGAAGACGTGGGGCAAGGCGTCCTCGGGTATACCCGCCCCCTCGTCCGCGACGCGCAGGACGGCCCCCGGACCCTCGCGGTCCACGGAGACCAGTATCTCATTCTCGGGGGGCGTGTGCTTTACGGCGTTGGAGATCAGGTTCGACACCACCCGTCTAAGGGCCTCAGGCTCGGCGAGTATCGGTACGACCCCGTCGGGGAACTGGAGCTTGATCCGGCGGTCCGGGTAGTTGCCGACGACTTCGCGGACCAGCGCGACCAGGTCCACGAGCTCCGCGGGCATCTCCCGCCCCTCGTCGAGGCGTGCCAGGACGAGCAGGTCCTCGACCAGGCGAGCCATCCGGCCACCC
>JAIVIG010000244.1:0-2023 GCA_020200675.1 Actinomycetota bacterium | reverse complement strand
GCGACGCAGGGTCTCTTTCGACTCGCGCTCGGCCTCGAAGAGTCTCTCCAGGCTCTCGGCCATCGCGTCGAACGAGCTCGCCAGCTCCCCGACCTCGTCCCGCTGGTTCTTTAGCTCCGGCAGATTCACCCGGCTCCCGAGCCTCCCCCGGCGTAGCTCTCCGGCGACGGTGCTCACGCTCCCGAGCGGCTTGAGGGCGCGCCCCGCCAGCTTGGGTCCGAAGCCCACTATCAGCGCGAGGGCCACCGTCACCGCTCCTGCCTCGATCAGAAAGAGCCTCCGGAGCACCGGGTCCCACGTGGGGAGCACAGTGTAGACCACGCCGGTCGCGCCGGGAATCTCCTCTGATTCGAAGGTCGTCGCCAGGTACCGGCCGTCCCGATAGACCTCGGGATAGGCGGCGTCGGATGCCTCGATCTCGGGAGCGTCCCTGCCGGCGTACGGCGTCGCCGCCAGCACGCCGCCGTCCGCGTCCTTGATGACCACCTGGACATCCTCCCGCCGCACCTCCCCGATCGCCCATACTGTCCGAACGTCTTTCCGCCGCACGTTCCCGACCGCCGAAGCGGGGGTGCCGGTCTCCTCCAGGACCTGGCTGACCGAGTCGGCCGTATCCCTCACGTCGTCCTGCCGGATAGCTACGAGCGAGGACCTCGCGCTCAAATACAGGATGGTTGCGAGGATGATGAGGATCGCCGCTGCCATACCCCCGTACCACAGCGTCAGCCGCCACCGCAGGGTCTGCACCCCCTACCTGCCCAACCGGTACCCGGAGCCGCGGACCGTCTGGATCAGGTCGAGCTCGTCCGGGGCGTTGAGCTTGCGCCGGAGATAAGAGACGTACGTCTCGACGACGTTGGAGTCGCCGAAGTAGTCGTAGCCCCAGACGGCTTCCAGAAGCTGATTCTTGGAGAAAACCTGCCGGGGATGTTCCATGAAGAAGCGCAGCAGGGCGAACTCCCGGCCCGTGAGGTCTATCGGGCGACCGTTCCGGCGCACCTCCCGGGTGGCCCCGTCCAGCTCGAGGTCCGCGTAGCGTAGGGTCTGTCCCGGAGGAGCCCCGCTACGCCGCAGAAGGGCGACAACCCGGGCCGCCAGCTCCTCGAAGGCGAAGGGCTTGACCACGTAGTCGTCGGCCCCCAGGTTCAGGCCACCGACCCTGTCCTGTACCGCGTCGCGGGCGCTCAGGATCAAGATGGGTACGTTGCTCTTCGCCCGAGCCCTGCGGCAGACCTCCATCCCGGAGAGCCCCGGAAGCATGAGGTCGAGTACCATCACGTCCGGCCGGAACTCTTCCAAATCCTTCAACGCAGCCGTGCCGTCGAGGGCCCCCCTCACCTCCATTCCCCGTCCCTCCAAACCCATGGCGACGAGGTCGACGATGTGCCGCTCGTCGTCCACAACCAGAACTCGGGGTCGCCTGCTCTCCATAAAGGTAGATTCTAACCCGCCTTTCTCAGGCAGCGCTGTCGTACTGCACGACGCCCGACCCGTCCGGCGGCACCTCCGGGCCACAACCCTCGGGGAGCAGGCAACGAACCTCGTCGTCACCGTAATCCTCCAGGATCACGATGCTGCCGGTTCCTCCCTGCGAGGGATAAGATGCCAGGATGGGTCCCGAGTACGTAGCCTCTACCAGCTGCCCGACCTCCAACTCCTCGAACGTGGCCGGAACAACCGCGTCGTCGCCGACGAGCCGAGAAATCCCGGTCTCGCTGGTCACGGTGAAGTAGCCCTTGTTTCCTCCCCACTCGCTCGCGGGATCCTCCTCCACGAGCACGCTGTCTTCCGAGATGCTCGTGATATAGCCGACGTAGCTGGTTGGCTCCTCCTGCGCCAGGGCCACGGCGGCGGTCGCCACCACCAGCATCGCCAGCATTGCCGCCATCAGGAACAACTTCTTCACAACAGCCTCCCCTACCGGTACCAGCAAGTCCGGACGAATTATCTTGTTGAAGCGACAGCCTCGCATCCTCCGAAAGGACGATTTCGACCACCCGAAAGGATGATCCTGGCTCTAGAG
>JAIVIG010000243.1 GCA_020200675.1 Actinomycetota bacterium | reverse complement strand
AGTGCCGGTCGAGATCAAGCAGAAGAAGGAGACCGTCGAGTTTACCAAGGATGAGCACATCAGGGAGGGAGCTACCAAGGAGGGTCTCTCCAAGCTCAAGCCGTTCTTCAAGGAGGACGGGGTGACCACGGCCGCCAGCGCTAGCGGCGTTAACGACGGAGCGTCGATGACGCTAGTCACCAGCGCGAGTAAGGCCGAGGAGCTGGGGCTTCCGGTATCCGGCAGGCTGGTCTCGGCGGCCGTGGCCGGGGTAGATCCGTCGGTCATGGGCATAGGTATGGTCCCTGCCTCGCATATGGCGCTGAAGAAGGCTGGGCTCTCGATCGACGACATGGACGTCGTCGAAGTAGCCCTCATCCCTGGACTTCTCGGAGCGCTGGTGGCTACGTGCGGAGTACTCGTCTACCTCGTCACGGCTCAAGCCGTACTGCTCGGCGACGTTCTCCGCAGTGACACCCATGTGGTAGTCGTTGAACTTGTCCCACAGCCCGTCGTAGACCATGTGATCCAGTATCTTGGCGTCCGGGAGTCCCATCCTGTAACCGTAGCGCCCCTTGGGCAGCAGGAACGGCGCCATATCCATGTTCTCGATGCCACCCGCCAGGATGACGTCAGACTCCCCGAGTGCGATCTCCTGGGCCGCCGAGACAATCGCCTGCAGCCCCGAGGCGCACATCCTGTTGAGGGTCATGGCGGGAGAGGTATTGGGAATCCCAGAGTTTATACCGACCTGACGTCCCGGGTTCATGCCCTGTCCAGCCATCAGGATGTTGCCCACTATCACCTGGTTTATCTCCTCGGCGTCGATGCCCGACCGGGAGATGACCGCCTTGGCCACTGTGGTGCCGAGATCGACGGCCGGTACGTCCTTGAGCGATCCCCCAAAGGTACCTATAGCCGTCCTTAAGGGTGTGGAGATTACTATCTCCGTACCGCTGCCGTTGTTGCTGAAGCTCATGGTCCTCCTAATCTTCCGCTGCCACCTGACGTTATCTTACCAAAATGCTTATGCCTACAAACGCGCTACTGCCCCAAACTCTGCAGCCCGTAGCGCTAACTTCCGCTGACCCTACTCCCGGCTCCGCCCTCGGTTTCGCCCCTCGCTCTTTCGGCGCTCGCCCGGTAGAACTCGAGCGGACTGTTGAGGAGCTTCACGTAGGCTTCCATCCACTCCTGGGTGAGGTTCTGGAAGAACTCCTGCTGCTGGGCGGCGGGCTCCAGAAGAAGCGAACGGCTGCTCTCGAGCTGGCCGCGCAGCGTCTCCACGAGGTTGCCGAAGAAATTCTCGACGAGTTCCATGTTCCGCTCTTGCGTCTCGCTCGCGCTCTCGACGACTTTGCGGTACGAGTCCAAACTCTCTTTTAGGGCGCGGTTGGTCTCTTCCTGGCTCTCCAGCGTCCGCTGCAGCGCCGTCATGGACGAGCTCATGGCGTCGGTCAGGGCCCGGTAGCTCTCGGCCTGGCTCCTGTAAGTCTCGATCAAGCTCTCCGACCAGTCCTGGGCGAGCCCCATGCTCCTCTGCTGGGCGGCCACGGCCCCGCCCACCGCGTCCTGTACAGCTTTTAAACCCGCCTCCGCCTCCGCGGGGTTCTTCGGCCCGTTCGCCACCGCTTCCTCCTATCTAGCCCGCGGTCTCCCGCAGCCCGCGGTCTCCCGCGGCCACTCCTGCTTCTCGAAGCCTACTATACACTTTCGCGTCCCAACAGGCCAAAGCAGGAGGTGAGGCCGGATCCAGCCTCCCAAGCTGCTCGTCCGCACTTCTCGCCGGGCTATCTCCGGGGTCCTCCGGCCTGTCGCTGGGCCTCCGCCACGGTCCCCTGCTCTGCGTTAGCTCGGCGTTGAGCTGCTGGGCAGAGACGCCGCGCTCGGCCACCGCCTCGAACGATTCTCTGATAGCACCGGCGAACTTTTCCGCCGCCTCGTCGACCTTCCTCTGCTGCCTGTCGTCCACAATCCCTAATCCCCTTCTGCTACTTCTCTTTGTACATAATTTTGCATACCCCGCTTATGCACCCCTCAAACTCGGATCGGAAAATCGGCTTCCCAAGCCCCCCCGACGAGGGTACATCGATACTTAGACCCTAAACCCGCGTTCTCCAACCGACGGACGTCGTTCGGCACTCGGAAGCTTTTTCGTCGCCCGTTAGCCTTTGCACCGCTCGCAGGCTCTATCGTACTCCGTCGCAACACACGAACCGTTTACCCAACGCGCACTGTCCACCACCGGAGTGCGTCTCGTCGAACCCCCGGCCGCCGCTACTCGTGTCCTTTTTCTTCATCGTTCTTCTCGTTCGTCATCGGACGACCGGTATACAGACTGAAGAAGACGTCCATGTTGCGCCGGTACTGCTCCAAAGCCTGGGCCCAAAAGTCGAGGTACGCCTCCCCGGCGTCGGTGATGGTGTACATCCTGCGCGCCGGCCCGCCCCTGGACGTCTCCCACTCGGACTCCACGACGCCTTCCTTCTCCATCTGCCGGAGCGTCCGGTACAACGTGCCCGGGTTCATCGCCTCGAACCCGAAGGCCGCCGTCCGCTCCATGAGCTCGTACCCGTACGAGTTCCACTCACGCAACGTCAACAGGATCACCGGCACCAACCAGTTCCTGGGACGGACCTCGACCTCGCGCTTCTTATCCTCTTTGGTCAAAACACCCGCTTCCGTACAGTCTATGTGCATTGTACACATATGTACTTGATTGTCAATACATCCCTCTCCCTACGGATTGTAACGTTTCGGATCCGAGATTTGGGCGCCGAGGACCGAAGAAAGGTCTTTGTTTGCGTGGTTCGG
>JAIVIG010000516.1 GCA_020200675.1 Actinomycetota bacterium | reverse complement strand
TGGAGCTACGGAGCGAGTTACGCAAGGCCAAGGAGCGCTTGAGGCACAAGGTGCACGTCATCTGTGGTTGTATCAGGCAGCCGGGCTACGAGGTTTAGATGCCTATGCAGAGATCAATAATGCGGTTGCAGTAGACTTGCGTCGGGTTAGCAACAATTGAAGGGTTGCGCGTGGGTAAGCAACGTGGCGGGCTCATAGCCTTGGGCGAGGGTGTCTACACCGTTCCCCAGGTGGCCCGAATATTACAGCCCACCATGACCGAGGATAAGGTCAGGTATTGGCTTGATGAAGGCTTGCTAGGAGAACCCGTTCGTCGGGGTTTTCGCGGTAGGCCGCACCTATTGTCCTTTGAGCAGCTGCTTCAAGCTAGGACGATCCAGCACCTTCGAGACAAACTTGAGTTTCCGCTTCAGCAGGTGAGGCCGGTCATCGAGGAACTGTCCGACGTGGTATTCCCAAGCCTCTTCGATAAGGAATGGCACGAACTGCGCTTTTTCCGCACGCAGAAGGGCGAGATCGGCGTATCCGATGGTGCCCATACCTATGAAGTGAAGAGACGCCAACTGGTTATCCCACAAGCGGTTTTTCCTGAGTTTGAGGAAATCGTGCGCGAAGCGAGAAGGGATTGGGAGCGCGGTGAGGTTCCTATCAGAATGTATCCGCGACTGGTTAGCAATGCCGGGGTAGTGGCTGGCTCCCCGACCATCAAGGGCACGAGGATCGAAACCTCTTTCATCGCTCCTCTGGTTGAAAATTTGGGCCTTGAAAGAGTACTCCAAATGTACCCTCACTTGGAAGAAGAAGCTGTAGAGCAAGCGGCAGCGTTCGAGGGTGTCACGCGCGCTGCGTGAATATCCTTATGGATGAGAACCTGTCGGGACTTGATCTGGCCGACAGGCTGAATTGCCATAGTAGAGAGCACGGCTGTACTTTCGTCACTTTTCCTGAAGCGCGCACCGGGGCTCCCGACGAAGAGGTGCCGAGGATCGCAAGGGAAGTCGGTGCAGCGGCGTTCCTGAGCATCAACTACAAGGACTTTGGTGCGAAAGAGGAGTATCAGCGCGCCCTCGTCGCTTCTGGCGTATCGGTGGTGTCCCTCAGGATACGGGCTCAGGACAGGGGCGACATCGAGTACATAATGTCCACACTAACCAGTCACATACGAAAGCTGGCCAGAATCTTGAACACTGCCCAAGAAAGCGTGGTGATTAGCGTGGATAAGTCCAATGCGCGCTCAAAAAGCCTGCAAGAACTTCTCGACCAAAGACGTTTGTAATACCCTCAAGGCATGACAAACACTCGCTCGCTAGAGAAGCGAGCCGAACCAGAAGACCGAGAAGGACCTGCAAGTCCCCGTGTTAAAGCCTCTGATCTAGCTGACCTTACACGAGAAGTAGGAGCATGCCGGAGGCACGGCGATATGGTCGAGAACACGACTTCTGTGCGCTACGACTAACCCTCCACCTCCGCCCCGAAACCCGCCTCGCGCAACAGCTCTCGGGCCTGCAGCGCCGCCTCGGCGTCGAGGGTGAGGACGAGGGCGGCGCGCTCGGTGTTGGAGTGGCGCACGTACAGATCCAGGATGTTTATGCCGTTGGATCCCATGAGGGTCGTGACCTCGGCGAAGACGCCGGGGCGGTTCTCGACGGGGACGGCTATCTCGACGTTGTTGCCGGTCGATTCGATGAGGATGCCGCCCAGGGCGTCGTAGGCCTCGCGGGCCGCACGGAAGCGGTACTCGATGCTGTCGCGGTTGGAGATCTCGCTTCCGAGCTGCGCCATCGCCCCGGCGAAAGCCGCTAGAGCCTCGCCTAAAGCCGGCGCGTTCTCGGCCAGGATGTCGGACCAGAGCCCCGGGTTGGACGCCCCGACGCGCGTCAGGTCCCGAAAGGAGGGACCGGCGAAGGAGAGCGCCTCGGGCGAGATGTCGGAGGCGACCTTCAGGAGCGCAACGGCCATGAGGTGCGGCAGGTGCGAGAGGCCATGAGGAGGTCGTGCTTCTCGGGTTCGACCGCAGTGGGGACCGCACCGAGGTCCCCTCGCACGAACCGGGCGACCTCCCGGTAGGCTTCGGGGTCTGTCCGTTCCGTCGGCGTGAGGAAGTACCGGGCGCCGTGGAAGAGGTCCCCCTTCGCGTTCGCCACCCCCGAGAGCTGGCTCCCGGCCATCGGGTGCCCACCGACGAAGCGTAGCCCTCGCGCCTCGGCCTCCTGCACTATATTCATCTTCGTGCTGGCGACGTCGGTGACCAGGGCGTCCGTGGGCGCGAGGTCCCCGATCAGGGCGGGTATGCGCGAGATGGGCGCCGCGAGCACCACGAGGTCCGCCCCGCGTGCCTCCTTCATGGTCGAGGCCCGGTCGATAGCGCCGAGATCAGCGGCTTTTTCGAGGACCGGCGGGTCGTCAACGCCGACGACCTCCCAGTCCGCCGCCTTCGCGGCGAGTCCGGCCGAACCCCCCACGAGCCCGACCCCGACGATCGCAAGCGTCCGGCTCAAGAGGCCCGCTGCGGCTTCGCCGCCGGCTCTGTCTCCCGCGTCTCGTTTCCGAGCGCGGCGATGACGCGGTCGTTCTCCCACGAGTCGCCTATCGTGACGCGGCTCCATCCGGGGTACTCCAGCGCGGCGCCCTCCCTGACGAGGACACCGGCCTTCTCGAAGTCCTCCGCCTCGAACCGGACCATGATGAAGTTGCCCTGCGAGGGGATAAAGTCCAGCTTCGCACCGGCGAATGCGTCTTGCAGGCGGTTGCGCTCCCGGACGACGAACTCAGCTCGCTCCCGGACCTTGTCCTCCGCGAGCATCGACGCCGTCGCCGCGACCTGGGCGGCGAGGTTGACGGAGACCGGAAACCGGACCCTTTCGGCGTAGTCGGCGATCTTCTCGGGCCCGATGCCGTAGCCCACTCGAAGACCGGCCAGCCCGTGCGCTTTGGAGAAGGTGCGGGCAGTCACGACGTTCTCCCTCTCGAGGGCGAGGGTGTGAGAGTCGCGGTAGGTTGGGTCGTCGACGAACTCGACGTAGGCTTCGTCCAGGATCAGGAGTACGTCCGGCGGGAGCTCCGAGGCCAGGTTCGTGACCTCGTCCAGGGTCAGGTACGTGCCCGACGGGTTGTTGGGATTGCAGAGGATCACGGCCCGCGTCTCGTCCGTCACCGCCGAGAGCAGCGCCTCCGCGGGGATCTCGTGGTTCTCGGTGAGGGAGACCGGGCGGGCCGTCATGCCGAGGACGGCGCAGATCATGGGATAAAGGCTGAACGAAGGCCAGGGGTAGACGACCTCGCCGACGGGGAGCAGCTGGAGCACGTTCATCAAGACCTCGCTCGAACCGTTACCGACCAGCACGTTGCGGGTCTCCGTGCCGGCGTTGGCTTCGGCTACTACCTGGCGGAGGCGCGTGACGTGGCTGTCCGGGTAGCGATTGGCGCGGGGTAGCACCTCCGCGAGGGCCGCCTCCGCCTCCGGGAGCGGCCCGAAAGCCAGCTCATTCGATGTCAGCTTCGCGTACCGGTTCTCGTCCGTCCCCTCCGCCGCCATCCTCCACGACTTCGGCGGGACGTACGGTCGCAGCGGATCAAGCTCTTTTCGGAAGTTCATACGCTCCTTCTTTTAGTTATTAGTTGTTGGTTATCAGTTTTCAGTTTTGTCGACTACGGACCTTCTATTCTAAGACTAGTCCTCTTTCCCGCGCCTTTCAACGTGGGGCAGGGGGAGTGCCTGTCGCGACACTCTAAGCCTTTTACTGACAACTGAAGATACTGTTGGTTTATTCATCAGCGACGCTGCATACTCCACGGAAGGTAGAGTCAAATAGCCTTCTGGAGAACAGAGTTATGTCGATGCGCCCACAACCGATCGGTCCCGTCCCCGAAGATAC
>JAIVIG010000242.1 GCA_020200675.1 Actinomycetota bacterium | reverse complement strand
ATGCTGACGACGGTACCACAGCAAGATACAGGCGACCTTGATGAGTCCCAGGTAGTTGACGGCCTTCTTTTCGTATCGTATCAGGATGGCTCGGCACTTCGAGAGCCAGCCCAGCGTCCGCTCCACCACCCATCTCCTCGCCGGATAACGCTTCTCCCCCGCGGAATCCTTCTTCTCCTCGCCGATGCGCCTTATGTGGGGGGTGTAGCCGCGGGACTCCATCGCCTCCTCAACCTCCTCCCCCTTGTCGTAGCCCTTGTCCAGGCACAGATGCTGAGGAGCCTCCTCCGAAGGTTGTGGACGCTCGGCCACGACGGCATCGAGCGTGGCTTCGAGCAACTTGAAGTCAGGCACGTTGGCTCCGGCCACCACGACCGCCAGCGGCCCTCCGTCGGCCTCGACCAGCAGAGAGCGCTTCACCCCATTCTTCCCTCTATCGGTGGGATTGGGGCCTATTCGATCCCCCCAAAACGGGCCTTGCCCATCGCTCCGTCGGCCGCCTGCCACTCGAAGTCCACCCCGCCGAGCTCCTCGCACTGCTCGACGAGAGACTCCCAGATGAGATCCAGCACGCCAAGCTCAATCCACCTCTGGAAAGTCCGGTGTACAGAGGAGTCGTCGGGAAACACTTCGGGCAGTCGGTTCCACTGGCAGCCGCTTCTCATCCTGAAGATGATCGCGTCCAAAGTGGCACGCTGGTCCACGCGAGGGCGGCCGGTACTCTTCGGCGGATCATGCTCGTTTAGGATTGGTTCTATGATCTCCCACAACTCGTCTGGCACTCGCCAGATGGTGGGAAGCGGCTTTTGCTGGGTTGAGTTCTCGGGCATCGTTGAGGCTTCTTTCGGTAGGGGTCATCGGCGATGATAACCGATCATGAGAGTTTTGAGATAGTTACTAATTCTACAACCGCACTTCATAACCTGAGGCATAGCGTTCCTTCCAACGTCGGTAGTGACAGCGACGCGCATCAGCCTGCCGTCTTCGTCGCCATTTCGACCAATGCAACCTGAAGCTTCGCTCCTCGACTGGCCGCGCGAGCATAAGCAGTAATCGGCGCACTTCCGGGGCGGTGAGCGGTATCAGCTCCCCTTTTTACCGGGGGTAGTCGCTCCATCCTCCGTTCCATCATTCGCTGCGGCGCGGGTCACCTCCAGAAAGGCGTGCGCCAAAAGGCAAAGGGTGATGTGCCTGTGCCAGCCATCCCAGCGCCTGACTTCGTAGTGATCGAGCCCCACTTCTCCCTTTGCTCTCTCAAAACCTTCTTCGATGCTCCACCGGCTGCCAGCTACCTTTGCCAACTCTTCCACCGTGGCCTCTTCGGGACCGTAGGCCCGGTAGTAGGCCAACTCTTCCGGCTGGCTCACCGAGCGGCGCACCAGAAGCCATTGCGCCCACCCCTCCTCACACTCGTAGGGCAGGCGAGCTCGCGCCCAATCGTAGACACGCGGACCCTTGCTACCCGCGCCTACCTCCACCCGCTGCCACGCTTCGGGCGGCGCCTCGGCGACGACCTCTTCGGCGCGTTTGCTCCGGAATGCCACCATGAGCGGGTGCGAGCGCGCCACGGCCAGCACGTAGGGCTTCTTCTTAGCCTCCAGCCACCGGCGCAGCTTCCCGTCATTGCCGTAGACCTCATCCGCGGTGACCCACTTGGCGGGTACCTCTGCCTCAAAAGCTCGAGAGAGCATCCTCTGGGCCAGCTTGCCCTTGGTAGCGAACCCTACCTCCGCTGGGACATTCGCCGCTTGCCTCCGCTGCTCGTCGGTGGCCCACTCCTCTTCTGGCAAATACAGCGCCCGGTCTATGAAGGCCTTCCCGCGCGGCGTGGCGTAGGCCAGGAACACCCCAACCTGGCAGTTCTCCACCTTGCCGGCGGTTCCCGAGTATTGGCGGGTTACCCCAACCGACTTCTCCCCCTTCTTCAAGAAGCTCGTCTCGTCGATCACCAGCACGGCCTCGGGGTCCCCGAGATGCTCGACCACATACGCGTACCTCCGCGGCATCCCAGCGCGCTCCGTTCAACAGACGCTGCACGCCATCGGGAGTTCGCTCGCCGATAGCCTCGGCAAGTTGCCATCCGTTGCGCCGCTCTAGCGGTTCAAGCAAGCCGCAGAGGTAGCGCCCAGCTCGTTCCCCCACCTCCGGACGGGCGAAACGAGGGGCGATGCGCGAGTGCAGTGCAGCCAGCTCTTCCTGCCATCCGCTGACCTTCTCGGTCTGCTCTTGCTCCGCACGATTTGCCACCATTTGCCTCCCGCTCCTCGCCTACACGAGACAGCGTACATCACTAAAGTGCGGTTGTAGAAGTAAGGCACTTACAAACTATCTCAAAAGGGATAGACGATGCTGACGACGGTACCACAGCAAGATGCAAGCCACCTTGATCAGCCCCAGGTAGTTGGCGGCCTTCTTATCGTAACGCACCAGGATGGCCCGGCACTTAGAAAGCCAGCCCAGCGTGCGCTCCACCACCCATCGCCTCGCCGGATAGCGCTTCTCTCCGGCAGAGTCCTTCTTCTCCTCGCCGATCTTGCGGATATGAGGCGTGTAGCCGTGACGTTCGACCACTTCCGGAGCCGGCCGTTTGTCGTAGCCCTTGTCCAGGCACAGGTGTTGGGGGGCTTGCTCGGTGGGCTCCGGGCGCTCGACCACGATGGCATCGAGAGAGTGGCCTCCAAGAGCTTGAAATCCGGCACGTTCGCTCCTGCCACGATCACCGAAAGCGGGCCGCCGTCGGCCTCGACAAGTATCGAGCGTTTGACCCCGTTTTTGGCCCTATCCGTGGGGTTCGGGCCTACGAGGTCCCCCCAAAACGGGCCTTTCCCATAGCTCCATCCGCCGCCTGCCACTCGAAATCCACCCCACCGAGTTCCTCGCATTCTTCGATGAGCCTCTCCCAGATGAGATCCAACACGCCAAGCTCGACCCACCTCTGGAAGGTGCGATGCACCGATGAATCATCAGGGAATTCTTTTGGCATCTGGTTCCACTGGCAACCAGTTCTCATTCGGAAGATGACGGTGTCCAGGGCTTCACGCTGGTCTATGCGAGGTCTTCCGGTGCTTTTTGGTGGGTCGTGTTCAGTGAGGATCGGTTCGATCTTCTCCCATAACTGGTCGGGCACTCGCCAGATAGTAGGCATCGGCTTCTCCTCGAGTCCATGTTCGGCCATCTTCGCCTCCTGCATTTTGCGCTCATCGCCGATCATACCCGAATGCGAGGGTTTTGAGATAGTTAGTTAGACACGGAAATGCCTAGAAGGAGTGACCTAATGAGTTCAACCGGTCTTTGCTCATACAACCAGATCCGTATGGGTC
>JAIVIG010000040.1:9498-12207 GCA_020200675.1 Actinomycetota bacterium | reverse complement strand
GACGGAAGCCGTCCATGAATTCCTTGATGTTCTCGTGGACGTAGGTGTGGTGGGTGACCTGGTAGACCCAGTCGTTGTACTCATCCTCCGTGGGCAGGTGCCCGTAAAGCAGCAGGTACGCTACCTCCAGGTAGTTGGAGTGCTCGCAGAGCTGTTCGATGGGAATGCCCCGATGCTCCAGGACGCCGTTCGCACCGTCTATGTAGGTTATGGCGCTCCGGCAGCTCGCCGTGTTCGAGAAGCCGGGATCGTAGGTCATCAAGCCAAAGTCGTCATCTGAGACTTTAATCTCCCTGAAGTCCATCGCCCGCACGGTGCCGTCGGTGATCTCCATCTCGTAGGTCTCGCCGGTGCGGTTGTCCGTAACCGTCAGGCTCTCGGCCCCGTCGGTCTGTGCCTGGCCGTTCTCCGTCGCCTGCGCCTTATCGGTCAAACTCTTGCCCCTTTCGTGGCTCTCGCCCCCAGACCGCCGGCCCCCCGACGGCCTCTTTCCCCGGCTTCTATTTACCGCATTATATCGTCCGTCGCCGCACAAAGGAAAAGGGCAGCCAGCGGGAGCCGGGCGGCTCCCGCTGGTAATAGAAGGGGCCCGGGGAAGAGGAGGTGGGGTGAAGAGTAGGGTGAGTCGGGCCCCGTACCCTGTTATCGGACGCCTCCGCGAAAAACTTTAATCCCATCGCTCTCCCCCTGCTGTTTGCGCCGGATCAGAGACCGGCCAACGTCTCGCGCGCCTGTCCGGCCGTCATCGGATTGTTGTAGATGGGCGAACCTGGCTGCTGTTTGCGCCCACCGTCTCCCAAGGAACCTGTATCCACGGGCTCGAAACCGATCTCGTCGATCAGCCTCGATACCACGGCCTTCGCCTCCTCGTCGTCGCTCGCGATGAAGAGCACGAGGCGGTCCCTACCGGATCGGTTGCCCTCCGTCCGCAGCGTCTCGTAGTACATCGTGTTGAACGCCTTCACGACGCGCGCATCCGGCAGGCGCCGGGTGAGCAGCTCGCTCGAGGTGAGGTCGCCGAAGTCGATCCGGCCGTCCCGTCCCTCGTAGTAATTCATCGCGTCCACGACGATCTTGCCAGCCAGGGGTTCGGCCGGTAGCGACTCGTAGCGCCAAAACGGGATCGCCACCAACACGACCTCGCCGAAGGAAGCTGCGTCCTCCACGGTAGCGGCGCGGGCGTTCGCCCCGATTTCTTCGACGAGCGACGCCAAAGACTCGGGCCCGCGGGAGTTGCTGATCTCGACCTCATGACCGGCATCCGCGAAGAGCCGCGCCGCGTTCGCCCCGATGTTCCTCGCGCCGATTATTCCGATGTTCATACCGCCTCCAGTCCTCCCTTCGAGGTGTTTCTCTTGAGTCGCGTCAAGATGGTTCCAGGGGTGGATCTGGAGGCTTCCTCACGAGCAAGCCTATCGAGCCTTCTTCTTCCCGACGCTAGCGAGGAGTTCGGGCCTCCTCGTCCTCGTAACGCTCCTCTAGCTCCTGGATCCCCGGCAACCCGATGAGATCCGTGAACTCCCCGAACCCCAACAGCCGATCCATGATCCCGATAGGGCTACCCTCCGAGCGTATCCGCGCCAGCGTCTCCTTTATGGCCCCCGTGGCCGCGAGCAGCGTGCTGATGGGGAAGATGACCAGACGGTATCCCAACTCTCTCAGACGCTCCAGTTCTACGGGCGGTGTCTTGCCGCTCTCGACCTCGATGCCCTCGACGGCACGAGCGTCCGTGCGGCCGATGATCACGAACTCCTCCGATTGTCGGGCCTCCACGGCGGCCCGGATCTTCTCTACCATCTCGCTCGCCTCGATTACCTGCTTGCCCTCCATGTGGCCGCACTTCTTGGGCGAGACCTGATCCTCTATGTGGACGGCCGAGATCCCGGCCGCCTCGTACTCTCGCACGGTGCGGATGACGTTCAACGGGTTGCCATAGCCGTCGTCGACGTCGGCTATTACCGGCACCTTTACCGCCTGGGCGATGCGCCGGGCGTTGTCTACCATCTCGCTGAAAGTCAGAAGCCCGATGTCCGGGCGGCCCAGCACCGAGGCGGACGTGCCGAAGCCCGTCACGTACACTGCCCCGAAACCCGCCCCTTCGACGAGCTGGGCCGAGAGGGCGTCGTAGGCACCGGGGGCCAACACGGGCTCGGGGCCCGCCAGCAGCTCCCTGAGCCGTCCTGGACCGGCGTTTCTCTGCATTAGATCCGCCAAAGCACAAGCTCCTTATCTTCGTTGGGTCGTTCGCCGTTCACCACTATCCCCCCCGCTCTTCGAGTCGCTCCCGCATCCAGTTGATGAGTCCGCCCTGCAGCAACACCTCGATCTGCCGGTCGGACAGACCGTGCCGGACGGTGAGTTCGACGCCTTTGGTTCGGTTCTGCAGGGTAAGCTCGCTTCCGTTGCGCAACGCCTCCGGCACGCCGGAGAGCGCGAGCGTATCGCCCTGCTCCAGCGCATCGTAGTCGGACTCGTCCGCGAACGTGAGCGGCAAGACGCCGAAGTTTACGAGGTTCTCCCAGTGGATGCGGGCGATCTGCTTCGCGATCACGACGCGCAGCCCGAGGTAGCGGGGCGCGAGGGCGGCTTGCTCGCGGCTCGAACCCTGACCGTAGTTGCGCCCGCCGACGACGGCGTGGCCGCCCTGCTCGAGGACCTCCTTCGCGCGCTCCGGGTAGCCCGGGTCCGAGCCCTCGAACGCGTACTCGC
>JAIVIG010000040.1:0-9409 GCA_020200675.1 Actinomycetota bacterium | reverse complement strand
GCGGCTCGTCGCTCTCCTCGACGGTCGGGTAGGGGAAATCGAGCGTTCGAGGGTCGGTGATCTCGCCGGTCAACGCGGAGGCCGCGGCGGTCTCCGGACTGCAGAGGTAGACCTTGTCTTCGGGGGTACCGCTTCTCCCTGGGAAGTTGCGCGGTACAGTGCGCAAGGAGATACGGTCGGCGGCCGGCGCCTGGCCCATGCCGATGCAGCCGTTGCACCCTGTCTGGTGTAGCCGCGCGCCCGCGCTCAACAGGCGCGCGAGGTGCCCGTCGCGGACGAGGTTCTGGAGCACCTGGCGCGAGGAGGGGTTCACGTCCAGGGAAACGCGGTCGTGCACCTGTCTTCCTTCGACCATCCCGGCCGTCACCGCGAAGTCACGGTAGCCGGGATTGGCCGACGAGCCGACGTAGGACTGGTAGATCTCCTCGCCGGCCACCTCGCGCACCGGCACCACGTTGCCGGGGCTCGACGGTAAGGCGATCAGGGGCTCCAACTCAGAGAGATCTATCTCCTCCTCCACGTCGTAAACGGCTCCCTCGTCGGCGACCAGCTCGGTCCAGTCCTCCTCGCGGTCCTGGTTTCGTAGAAAACGACGCACCTCGTCGTCGGAGGGGAAGACCGTGGTGGTCGCTCCCATCTCCATGCCCATGTTGGCGATCACGTGCCGGTCCATCGCCGAAAGGGAGGAGAGCCCGGGCCCGTAATACTCGACGATACGCCCCGCGCCGCCGCTCACGCCGTGACACCGGAGCATCTCCAGGATCACGTCTTTCGCGCTAACCCAGTCGGGCAGCTCGCCCGAGAGCTTTACGCCCCAGACCTCCGGCATCCGGAAGGAGAAAGGCTCGCCGGCCAGGGCCACGGCCACCTGCAACCCTCCGGCCCCGATGGCGAGCATGCCTATTGCGCCCGCCGCGCAGGTGTGGCTATCGGCGCCGAGCATCGTCTTGCCGGGCGCGCCGAAACGCTCCTGGTGAACGGGGTGGCTGATACCGTTGCCCGGCTTCGAGTACCACATCCCGAAGCGCTGGCACGCGCTGCGCAAAAAGAGGTGGTCGTCGGCGTTCTTCGAGTCGCCCTGGAGGAGGAGGTGATCCACGTACCCCACCGCGAGTTCGGGCCGGACCTCGTCCAGCCCCATCGCCTCTAGCTCCAGCGCGATCAATGGACCCGTGGCGTCGTGGGTGAGAACCTGATCCACACGGATCGATACCTCCTCCCCCGGCACCATCTCGCCATCGACGAGGTGCGACTCAATCAGCTTACTCGCAACATTGCGCGGCGCTTGACCGTTATTTGGTGCGGACGGCACTTACTTCCTCCAAATACTCGAGCGTTTCCTCCACCGAAACCACATCACCATACTTTGCATCCACGTCGTACAGGTTGGCCTCGTGGGCCTCTTGGTTACGGTCCCCCACGCTTCGCGCGGGACGACAAGTGTATAACTGTACTGTAGCGCGTCCACGGCGGTCGCCCGGACGTAGCCTGAGGTCGAGGCGGCAGTGACGATAAGGGTATCGATCCCCACCGATATTGCTTTTTATTATACGAGCGCGCGACCCTCGACGGCGTATGCTCGATGGATTCACCTTCTCCCCGTCTTTACTCGTCGAACGCCGTGTTCCTCTTCCCTCAACCGGCGACCGGCTCGAAGTTGCCGGCCTTGTGGACCTGCCCCGGAAGCTCCTTGCCGAGCTGCTCGGAGAGCCACTGCGCGCACTCTATGAGGGCGTCGAGGTCGATGCCCGTCTCGTACCCCATGCCGTGCAAGAGATACACGAGATCCTCCGTCGCGATGTTGCCGGTGGCCTTCGGGGCGAACGGGCAGCCGCCCGTACCGCCGACCGAGGCGTCGAGGATCGTAGCCCCCGCTTCGACGGCCGCAATGGCGTTGGCTATCCCGGTGTTGCGCGTGTCGTGGAAGTGGCAGCCAACGGTAATGCCGTAGTTTAGGACGCCACCGACGAGCTCGCGCACCCCTTTCGGGACGCCGACCCCTATCGTGTCGGCCAGCACGATCTCGTCGGGCTTCGCCGCCCCCACGCGCTCCGCGATGTCGAGCACGACCTTCGGCTCCACTCGTCCCTCGAACGGGCAGCCGAAGGCGGCGCTAAGGGTGATGGAGACGCGCACCCCGTCGAGGCGAGCGCGTTCGGTGAGCCTCCCGGAGAGCTCCGTTGCGTCGGCCACGGTGGTGTTCTGGTTGCGTTCGGCGAACGTCTCCGTCACCGGGAACGCATAGCGCACCTCGTCGACCCCGGCCTCGACCGCCCGCTCGTAGCCCTTCTCGTTGAGGACGAGGCCCGCATAGACCGTCCCGGGACGGCGTTGGATGCCGGAGACCACCTCCTCGGCTCCGGCCATCTGGGGCACCTTCTTGGGGTTCACGAAGCTGGCGGCTTCTACTCTGGGCACGCCCGCTTCCGCCAGCCTGTCGCAGAGCTCGGCCCGGGTTTGTGGGGAGAGCGTCTCGTCTTCGTTCTGGAGGCCGTCCCGAGGGCCGACGTCCACTATCTCTACGCGCATCAGATCACACCCCTCTCGCGCAAGGCTTCTCGCTCCTCCTCGCTCAACCCCAAAACCTCCCCGTATACCTCGTCGTTGTGCTGGCCGAGGGCCGGCCCCGTCCAGCGAACCTTCCCGGGCGTCTCGTTGAGGCGCGGGACGACGTTCTGCATGGGGAAGGGTCCCATCTCGGGGTCCTCGACGGACACGACGTTCTCTCTCACGGCGTAGTGTGGATCCTCGACCATGTCTTTGGCGGTGAAGACCTTGCCGGCCGGGACGCCGGCCTCTTTCAGGACCTCTAGCGCCTCGTCCACGGTGCGTTCCTTTGTCCAGCCGGAGATCATGTCGTCGAGCTCCTCCTGGTTCTCGCCGCGGGCGTTGTGGGTAGCGTAGCGCTCGTCCTCGGCCCATTCAGGGTGACCAGCGGCCTCTGCGAACCGCGCGAAGACGTTGTCGGCGTTCGCCCCGATCACGACGTAGTCGTCGTCGCGGGTCGGGTAGGTGTTCGACGGGGCCACGAACGGCAGGATGGCGCCGGTGCGCCCCCGAACGTGCCCGGCGAGCGCGTACTCGGGGATGGTGCTCTCCATGAGGGCGAGCACGGCCTCGTAGATGCCGACGTCGACCACCTGGCCCTCGCCGTTGCGCGCCTCCCGGTTGTAGAGGGCCGTCACCGCCCCGAAGGCCCCGAAGGTCGCCGCGAGCGAGTCGCCGAGGCTGACCCCGACGCGCGGCGGCGGCCGGTCGGGGAACCCTGTGACGTGCCGGATGCCTCCCATCGACTCCCCGATGGCCCCGAAACCGGCCCTCTCCCTGTAAGGACCCGTCTGCCCGTACCCCGAAACGCGTACCATAACCAGGCCGGGGTTGGTCTCGCTCAGGTCCTCGTACCCGAGCCCCCAGCGCTCCATCGTGCCGGGCCGGAAGTTCTCGACCACGACGTCCGCCCCGGAGATCAGCTTGCGTGCCAGTTCCTGCCCTTCCCGTTCGCGCAGGTTCAGCGTGACGGACTTCTTGTTGCGGGCGATGATCGGCCACCACAAGGTGCGCCCGTTCTTGCGATGCCGGCCCCACTCGCGCATGGGGTCACCCTTGCCGGGCGGCTCCACCTTTATGACCTCGGCCCCGAAGTCCGCCAGGAGCTGGCCGCAGAAGGGCCCGGCGAGCAGGCTCCCCATCTCCACGACCCGCACCCCCTCCAGCGGAGAATGCGCCCCGTTCCTAGCCTCGCTCATCTCGCGTATCCTCCTTTGGGGCAGATCCGAGAACCCCATCCCTCGTGAGCCTTGTCGCGCACCCCGAAAGCTACGGTAACGAGAGGCCAGGCTTGCGTCAAGTATCCCGGACAGCGGCGGGATGCCGCGCACGACGCGCCCCTCAGCGCAGCGTGGTCGCCAGGGCGGCGCGGGCGGCGAAGAAGCCGCACATGCCGTGGACGCCGCCGCCGGGCGGGGTCGAGGAAGAGCAGAGGTAGAGTCCTCCAGCGGGGGTAGAGTACGGCGTGAGGCGAACGACCGGCCGGGTAAAGAGCTGCCTGAGGTCCTGCAGCCCGCCGTTTATGTCGCCACCGATGTGGTTGGCGTTGATGCGCTGGAGGTCGGCCGGTCCCATCGTGCTCTTCGCGAGGATGCGGTCGCGGAAGCCGGGGACGAAGCGTTCTATTTGCTTTTCGATACGCTCCGTCATGTCGACGGTGGAGCCATTCGGGACGTGGCAGTAGGCCCAGACGGTGTGCTTGCCGCGAGGCGCGCGCGTCTCGTCGAAGAGGCTCTGTTGGGCGAGCAGGACGAAGGGACTCTCTGGGTGTTCGCCGCGCGAGATGGCCGCCTCTCCGGCGGAGATCTCGTCCAGCGTGCCACCCAGGTGGACGGTGCCCGCGCGCCTACACCCTTCGGCCTCCCAGGGGATCGGACCGTCGAGTGCGAAGTCCACCTTGAAGACACCGGGGCCGTAACGGTAGCGTTCGAGGGCGCGCCGATAGCGTCTGGTGAAGTGGTGGCCGGAGATCTCGAGCAGCTGCCGCGGCGTCACGTCGAAGAGTACCGCCCGCGTCCGGGGCACCTCCTCCACTGCCCGGACGCGGGTGCCCGCGTAAACCTCGCCGCCCAGGGAGCGCAGATAGGAGACCAGCGCGTTGGCTATCTTTTGGGAGCCGCCCTTCGGGAAAGGCCAGCCGGCGGCGTGGCCCACGGTGGAGAGGACGAGGCCGAACGCGGCGCTCGGCGCCTGCTCCATCGGCAGAAAGGAGTGGGCGGCGTTGCCGGCGAAGAGACCACGCGCCTTCTCGCCCTCGAATAGATCCTCGGCGAGCCCGCGGGCGGAGCGGAGCGCGCGCAGCCCGAAGCGGGCCAGGGCGAAGGGATGGCGCGGGAGCCGCGGCGGGCCGAGCAGGGAGTCGATGATCCTGTCGAAGTCCCGCGCTATTGGCTCCATAAACCTCCGGTACGCCGCCGCGTCCGGACCCAGGGTATTCCCCGTCTCCGCCACCGAACGCTCCAGCACAGCAGCGGTGCCGTCGTCGAAGGGGTGGGCGAGCGGGGCGGGCGGGTGGACCCACTCCAGACCGTGCTCCTCGAGCGGCAGGGTAGAGAAGAAGGGCGAGGCGTAGCCCAGGGGGTGTATGGCCGAGCCGACGTCGTGAACGAAGCCGGGGAGGGTGAGCTCCGCGGAGCGGGTACCGCCGCCTACGGTAGCTTCGGCTTCGAGGACGGCGACGGAGCGCCCGTTCCGCGCCAGCTCCACGGCGGCGGCCAGACCGTTCGGCCCCGACCCAACGACCACCGCGTCGTACATCACGCCACCTCTCCGTCACTCATGCCCCCGATTCTACCCGCACCGTTTCCGCAAGACGTGCGTGATCTTACCTCTCGCGGTGTGGTTCTCGAACGACCTCGCGTCTTGCCACCTGACCTCGTCGAAGGTCACCACACGTTGCTACAGGCCACGGCCCGAGACCGGCGACGGCGGTGTGGTAGAGGCGTACTTCTCGATAAGCGACGGCGAGCGAACCCTTGATCTGCTGGTCTACGAGGGAGCCCCGCGTTCCTCAAGCCAGGAGCACCACTCGTCCACGCCCTGGCCCGTGCGGGCGCTCGTGAGTATGCGTTTGACGCCCGGGTTGACCGCGTCCAGGTAGCCGAGGAACTGCTCCAGGTCGAAGTCCAGGTGCTCCAGCAGGTCGATCTTGTTAACCAGCACGAGATCCGCGGACCTGAACATGAGTGGATACTTTAGGGGCTTCTCCTCGCCCTCGGTGATCGAGTAGACCATCACCCTGGTATCCTCCCCGACCTTGAACTCCGCCGGACACACCAGGTTCCCGACGTTCTCTATGACCAGGACGTCCATGTCGTTCAACGGAAGCTCGGAGAGCCCCGAGCGGACCATGTTCGCGTCCAGATGACACTCGCCGCCGAAGCCCGGATCCGTGTTCACCTGTACCAGCGGAACGTGGAAGCGGGACAGCCGGTCGGCGTCCAGGGTGGTCTGCACGTCGCCCTCCAGGACTCCCAGGCGCAGCTTGCCGTGCAGCCGCTCCAGCGTGCGCTCCAGCAAAGCCGTCTTCCCCGCCCCCGGAGAGCTCATCATGTTGACAACGTAAGTCCCGGCCGCGTCGAACTGGGCCCGGTTCGCCTGGGCGAGCGCGTCGTTCGCGTCCAGGACGCCTTCCATAACTACTTGCTTAACGGCCGTGCGATGCATCTTTATCCTCCTCCAGTTCGAGAGCCTCCACGAACAACTCTTCCCCCTCGAGAACCTGCAGGTCGAAGCCCCCGCACGCCCCGCATTGCAGGGGAAACATCTCCAGCCGGCTCTCTGCCCCGCACCCAAGGCACGACCCGGTAGCCGGGACCTCCTCCATCTCCAGCTCCGCGCCCTCGACGGACGTTCCCTGCGCCACCAGCTCGAAGCTGAAGGCCAGGGCAGAGGGAACGACCTGGCGCAGGTGACCGACCTTCAGCTGCACCTTCGTGACCCGCCGCCCGTTCGCGTGGCGACCGGCGATCTGGACGATGGAGTCGGCTATAGCCAGCTCGTGCAAGCGCTAACCCCTCCCTCCCACCAGCGTCTCAATGAGCCCTCGCAGCACGTGGTAGACAGAAGCCTGCACCTCCTGGATGCGCGGGATGTAGTCCGAGCGCACGACCACCGCGTGGTCCGCCAGCCGTTCGCTCACGATCCTCCCCCCATCGTAACCCACGATGCCCACCGTGAGCAGCCCGCGTTTGCGGGCTTCGGCCAGAGCGGCCAGGATGTTGGTCGAGCCACCGCTGGTCGAAATTCCGACCGCCACGTCCTCCGGACGGGCGTGGGCGATGAGTTGTCGGGCGAAGATGGCTTCGCTGCCGATGTCGTTTGCGATAGCCGTGATGTTGGGAGATTCGGCGGACAGCGAGATCGCCGGAACAGGCTCGAAGCCCGGCGGCGGGGCCACGCAGTCTGCGACCAGATCGTTCGCATCCGTGGCCGACCCGCCGTTGCCGAACACGATGAGCTTGCCCCCCAACCGCAGCCTCTCGACCACGGCGACCGAGATCTCCGAGATGACGCCCGCCTCCGTTTCTGCGACCACCGCCCGCATCCCGTTCACCTCTTCCATCTTCTGCAACATCGAGCCTTGCACCTCTTCCACCACCCTCTCGAGCGGCTGCTCCCCGCTGCTCAAGAACGGGTACAGAAAAGAAGAAGATCCGACGTCATGCCCCTGCTCCCGATGCTCGAAGTACACATGCACCGTCTCCCAGAGCATGTGGTACAGAACCTCGAAGACCTCCTGAACCACGAACGGATCCTCGTCCGGCAGCGCGAAGGGATAGTCTCCCTCCTCCCCCGCAAGCGCAAAGGTGAGAGCCCCCCGCTCCCGCGCCAGCCGCAACGCTCGCTCTACCATCTCGTCCCCGCCCGGGAACGAGAAGCCCATCACCATGTCCTCAGGGCGCAGTATCACCGGCAGGTGGAGCTCGAAATCCGGCCCCAGGTCCAGCGCCGGCAAGGCCCGCTTGCCCACGATAACCGGATGCACGAACTCCACCGAGACGTGCTGGGCGTCGGTCGCGGCGGAGCCATTCCCGAAAGCCAGGAGCCGCCCGCCCGCCAAAAATCGGCGGGACATCTCGTGGCAGGCTTCGGCTAAACGGGGAGCTTCGGCTTTGAAGAAGACTTCGAATACCTTGTTGCGCCGCAACAGTTCTCCGCGGCTACGGGTGGCGAGGGTATCTGTGTCTATTCGCACCTCTTACACCCTCCGTCGTATCAGAGCAGAGCCTTGAACTCGTCTACCGTCAAGCCGGCCTGCCGAATGATGGCCCTCAACGTGCCTTTGGCCACTTCTTTGTGGTCGGACACGGTAGTGCGGCGGCACTATTTGTCGGAGAACAACGTGGCTACCTCGCTGCCGATCCCTCTCGTATCCGGTCTTTCGCAGGGCTCTCACCACCTCGCGTCCGGAAACACGAGGCAAACCGCTCACACATTAACCTCCACCACCTCTTCCGTGATCGGCGGCGGAATGGGGTCGCCATGCGCCTCCAGGCTCTCGAGGTACGCTGTGATAGCTTCTCTGACGTTCTCGACGGCTTCCTCTCTAGTTTGACCCTGCGAGATACAACCGGGTAGGGTCGGCACCTCTGCCACGTAAGTGCCGTCTTCGTCCTGCTCGATCAAGACACGATACTTCATACCCTGACTACCTTCCTCCAGCATGGACCGCAGCGACGATCTCGCCCCGGTCTACCTCGTAAGCGCCGATCTCTTCTTTGCTGTAGCGGGGATATGTCACACCCGTGGTTTCCTCTTCCCCTAACTCCTCCGTACCCTGGCTCCATTATACAAGACGCACCCCTGCTACCTTTGGCGCCGCGCAAACTACTTCGGAGTAGTTCCTCTTTGCTTCGGGTTGCGAGTTGAACAGGGTATGAAGTTCAAGCGACCTTTCGACACCCGGCTCGCACCTATGAGATCCAGGTCCCCAGCCTTTCGGATTCGACCCACGTCCCGTCGGATCTCGAGAACAACCAAAAGCCGCCGGAGCCTATGTGCCAATCGAACTGCTGCCCAGCGTAGATCATCGCCTGCGTCACGTAGCGGTTGAACCCGACCCGCGAGAACCTAAGCGTGCCATCCGACTCAGGGAACGTTCGGCGGAAACGCTCCCACCCTTCCCCATCTCTGAAGACGTGCTGAAACTCTTCGTCGCCCAAGCAGATCAAGCGTCCTTCCGGATTGAAGTCCGGTTCGACCGGGTGCTGCTCGCGGTTCTTGACGAGAAAGTCGGCCAACGTCTCTTCGCTGAGTCCCTCGAAGTTCTCGCGCATGTAGGAGCGTGCCCGTTCTTCGTCGGCGGGCAGGTGCAACCCACTGCGGGTCAGAGAACGAACGACCTGCCTGCTGCCGATGTACAGGTGACCGAGACAAACGGCCAAGACCTCCTGTTCGTCAACGATGGTTCCGTTGAACAAAGCGGACAACGCACCTCCTTCGGAAGGCCGTTGATGCACCTGCTCGGAGATATACGGGTCGCACGCTGGAGCCTCAGTCGTTGAGATAGAGCATAGGAGAATACCCTCTCGTCCCTACTCGCCCTCGCCGAGCTCCGATGGGTCCAGCAGGCGCTGGCCACGACGCACAGTGAGCACCGACACTCGTCCGGGCTCCACGCGGTAGATGACCCGGTATGCGCCGTGGATAACCTCCCTCGGTTCGGGGCGGTGCGACAGCTCCGGGACCGGCCGCCCGCTCTCGGGGAAGCGCTCCAGCCTTCCCACGGCCTCGAAAAGCGAGCTGACCCAACGACGGGCTGCTTCGGGCCGATCCCGCGCGATGTATTCCGCCGCTTCGTCCACGCGCTCCAAGGCCAACGGAGACCAGACTATCTTCACTCGGGCAGACGGGAAAGTAC
>JAIVIG010000310.1:8724-14487 GCA_020200675.1 Actinomycetota bacterium | reverse complement strand
CGTGCGGCGGGCGGGGATGACGCGCGGGGCGTTGTATCACCACTTCGAGGACAAGCGGGACCTTTTCCGGGCGGTGGTCGAGGAGATAGAGGGTGAGATAGACGGGCTGGTTTTGGAGGCTGCCCGGGAGGTTCTGCGGGAGAGCGGGGACGCGCTGGAGGCGTGGATGGCCGGCGTATTTGCGTCCCTGGACGCCTATCTCCGGCCGGACGTGAGGCGGATACAGCTCGTGGACGGTCCCGCCGTTTTGAGCTGGGGGGAGTGGCACGAGATCGACGCCGCGCACGCGGTTGCTCAGATAGAGGCTGGGCTGGAGCTCCTTATAGAAGGCGGCGTCATAAAGAGGCAGCCCGTCAAGCCACTGGCGCACCTGCTGCACGGAGCGACCCGCGAGGCTGCGATGTACGTCGCCTTCTCCGAGGAGCCGGAGAAGGCCAAGGAAGAGATAGGCGGCGCTTTGCGGCGACTATTGGAAGGGCTGTAAACGGCGGTCGATCCGGCGAGATCCGGAAGGAGAAAGATGATGGACTTCATTCTCGAATACAAGTGGTTGTTCCTGATCGGGGCGGAGGTTTCGTTCTGGGTGCTCTCGTGTGCGTTTCTGCTGATGCGGTACCTGTTCGATCTGGACAGGGCCAGCTTCGTTGTTTTGGGCCTGATCGTCTTCGACAACCTCTTCATTGCCGGGCTCGGCCTTCTGGATTACACGCGCACGGGTGAGTTCTCTACCTACCAGTTCGTCGCGGTGGCGATCATCGTTTACGGCCTCACCTTTGGCAAGCGGGACTTCAAGCGCCTCGACGCATACTTGAAGCGCAAGGTCATGCGGTGGAAGCATCGGGCTCCGCTGCCGGAGGCTTCTCCACGAAAGACTGCCCGGGAGAAAGCAACCCAGACGGCACGCGACGAAGTGCGGCGCCACTCAAGGACCTCGATCCCCGAGTCGAACCATTTACGGCCAAGGGAGAGAGGAGAAAAACCGGATGGGCGATAAGAAAGCGCGGCGTATCGCTCGGGGAACGTTCTTGAAGGGCGCCGGGGCGACCCTCGGGGCGACCCTCGGGGCGACCCTGGTGCTCGTGGCCGGCGGCGGGGTGTGGCGCGCCGCCGACCAGGGCGTCTTCGGCGTTGGGGAAGGGCCGGCCTACGAGCCGTGGGAAAACTGGCGTACGAACGAGGGCGAGGGACCCATCAAACTCGTTCGTGCGGCTATCCTGGCGGCCAATGCGCACAATTCCCAGCCGTGGCTGTTTCGCGTGGAAGGCTCGCGCATCGACCTTTTCGCGGATCGCGAGCGCAACATAGGCACCGTAGACCCCTACCTCAGAGAAATGTACATGAGCCTCGGCTGCGCGCTGGAAAACCTCCTTCTGGCCGCCGAGGCCAACGGCTACGGGCACGAGCTAGCGCTCCTACCCGACGACTCGAACCCCGCCCACGCCGCGCGGACAGATCTTACGTCCGCTGCCGCCTCCGCGTCCGAGCTCTACGAGGCCATCCCCGACCGTCACACCAACCGCGGTCCCTACGACACGGGACGCGCAATACCGCGGCCATCACCGCCGACGAGGAGCAGTCCGTGGATAATCACGGGTGGAACAGGTTCGACTGGGACGAGCTCCAGCGGTACCGGGACGGGCTGACCCTGGACGTCTTCGTCACGGATCCACTCACCAACTTCGCGGCCAAGGTGTTGCCTCCGCCGTCGCGGGAGCAAAGCGATCAGTCCTGGCTTCGGAGTACCCGAGAAGACGTCGTCGGGACCGCGGCAGCGTTCGGCATCCTTGCCGTCAACGACAAGTGGGAGGATGCTCAGCGGCTACGTGGCGGGAGAGCCTGGCAGCGTATGCACCTGTGGGGTACGACACTGGGCCTCGCTATGCAGCCGTTAAACCAGATGACCGAACGCGCCGACAGGGAAGCTCAGCTAGGGATCGAACCGCGTTTCGGCGACGCGCTGAACGAGCTCATCGGAGGCGCATCCCGGCAGGCGCTGATGCCGTTCCGCATCGGCTACCCAACAGCCGAAGCAGATCTTGCTCCCCGCCGCGCGGTCGAAGACGTGCTTGCGTAGTTCGGTGGGATCTCGAACCAAAGTCATGACGCACCTGTGGCTCGGGCGGTTCGCCTCGGGGCTGTTCGAGATCATCTGGAAGAGGCTGTCGCTGTTGCCCTTCGAGGCGGGCAGTAAACGACGACCGCCGCGGGATCATTCGTCCCGGCCGTAGCCTCGGTTGGCCACGTTTCTACCGGCCGGGCTGAGGGAAGCGCGAGCGCAGGAAAGCGTCCCAGGCACGGTCGGGGAGCACCTTGCGCGCCCACATCAAGAGCCGTGCCGAGGGAGTGACCGGGTAGCGGCCGCGGGACCTGGGGCTCGAGATCGCCTGCTCGATCGTGTGGGCCACCGCATCGGGACCGCCCCCAAGCCTCGCCAGAGGACCCCTCTCGTAGGTCTCCTTCGTCATGCGAGCCACGGCGGCGGCGAACTCGGCGTACGGTCCGCCGCTTGCTGTATTTCCCAACGATCCGGCGGCGACGTCGGCGAAGCCCGTCCGGATGATTCCCGGCTCGATGACCACGACCTCGACGCCGAAACCCGCGACCTCGAAGCGGAGAGCGTCGCTGATCGCCTCCACGGCGTGCTTGGTGGCGTGGTAGAAGCCACCGCCGGGGAAGGTCAGTTTGCCCCCCATCGAAGAGAGGTTGATTATCTTGCCGAAGCCTTGCCGGCGCATCCCCGGCAACACCAGCTGGCACATCCGCACCAAACCGAACACGTTGGTCTCGAACTGGCGGCGGACCAGATCGATCGGGACCTCCTCGATCGGGCCGGACTGGCTGAAGCCCGCGTTGTTGATGAGGATGCCGACGGCGCCCTCGATCCGCTCGACCTCGGCGATGGCGTCGCGCATCGACCCTTCGTCGGTCACGTCGAGCTCCAGCAGCTTGCAGCCGCTCGCTTCGAGCGGGGCGATGGCCTCCACGCGGCGGGCGGTGGCGTACACGTTGTGGCCGCGGGCCGCGAGATGTTCGGCTGTCGCCCAGCCTATGCCGGACGAGCACCCGGTGATCAAAACCGCCCTCGATGTACTCTGCACGCCGACTTCCTGGTTCATCGTATCCTTCTCAAGAGGTGACCTGGAACGTATTCTCCCTTCCGATCCGGCGTTGGGCAAGGGCCGCGGATCGCGGTCGAAGTTCGCCCGAAGCACCGCCGGCTCAAGGAGGCGAGATCTTCTCCGGCTCTAACCGCCGGTTCGTCCCGGTCTACTCCTCCTACGTGCCACGCGACTCCCTACTCTTGCCCGACCAGCCTTTTCATGACGCGCTTCCGAGTCCTCGTCGTCTCTCCTTTACGGAGCTGACGGCTCTTTTCCGTTATCCTGGCTCAGTCCCGCGTCACGGGCGCGGACGATAGCTTGCGCCCGGTCCGCGACCTGAAGCTTGGCGAAGATATTCGAGACGTAGTTGCGCACGGTTTTGAGGCTGAGGAAGAGCGTTTGTGAGATCTCGGCGTTGTTCTTGCCGGCGGCTATGAGGGCCAGGATCTCGCGTTCGCGATCGGTCAGCTCCGGGAAGACGTTGCGAGGCGCGCGAACGGTCTTGGGGCCCGGAGACCCTTCGGAGAAGTACCGGGTCAGGCGGCGGGCGATGCCGGGACCGAAGACCGCCTCACCGCGGGCGACCGCCCGGATCGCGGCGAGCGTCTCGTCCTTGTCCGCGCCCTTTAGGAGGTAGCCTCGGGCGCCCGCGCGCATGGCAGCGAAGACCGAGTCGTCGTCCTCGACCATCGTGACGACGAGGACGCCGGTCTCCGGGGTCTTCTCCAGGATCTTACGCGTGGCCTCGATACCGCCGAGACCCGGCATACGAAGGTCCATCAAGATCACGTCCGGCTGCAGTTCCGCCGCCAGAATCACGACCTCGTCGCTGTCTGTGGCTTCTCCGACCGTCTGCGTGTCGGGTGTCGCCTCCAATAGCACGCGCAGTCCGTCGCGGAAAAAGGGATGGTCGTCGGCAATGAGGAGGCGTATCGGACTCGCGCTCATTCTCCCCGCTCCTCTTCGCTGTCCGTTGCCTGCGTCGCGCAGGGCAGCCTCGCCCACACGCGCGTTCCGCCCGCCGATGGTGACTCCACGACGCAGCTACCGCCAAGCTCCTCCGCTCGCTCGCGCATCGAGGAGAGCCCTACGCCCTGCCCGCGCGCGGGAGAGGCCGCGCCCATCGTCCCGAATCTCCAGATTCAGAGTCCTGGCCTCCTCGTCAAACGTAAGGCTGGCGGAGCATCCCCTGGCGGCGGCGTGGCGCGCGACGTTCGTTAGGGCCTCCTGCGCGATGCGGTAGGCGGCAACTTCCACCGCGGCGGGCAAGGGCGGCAGTTCTTCCGGCGCATCGACTGAGATGCGTAAGCCGTTCGCGCCATACTGCGCGGCGGTCTCGCGTATGGCGCCGACCAGGCCGAGTTCATCTAGTGCTGGAGGTCGCAGCGCGTACACTAGGCGCCTTATATCCGCAACGGCGCTCTGAGCTTGCGACTTCAGCCCATGGAGCAGGTTACGAGCGGCGGCGGGGTCTTGGTCCAGCAGGTCGCCGGCCACGTCTAGCTTGAGCGGCAGGCTTCCGAGCATCGGGCCGAGCCCATCGTGCAGGTCCCGGCGCAGGCGGCGGCGCTCCTCCTCCCGCGTGGTGACGAGGCGCTCGCGCGAGTGCTGGAGATCGGTCGTCAGGCGTACGGCGTGGACGGCGACGCCCGCCTGGCGGGTGAGGTCGTCTAACAGGCGGCGGTCGGCGGCGGTGAAAACTTCTCCGATGGAACGGGGAGCCAGGAGTAGCTCGCCGACTGTATCTCCCTGGTAAACGAGTGGTAATCTCAGTGGGTTCTTTACAGACGATCCGCTCTCGGTGGCGACAGCGAAGCTCTCCCCTTTTTTGAGAGCGATGGCTGCGTAGGGCAGTTTCAAGGCTTCTCGCACCGTCTGGATTATTGTCGGTAGTATCGCTTCAGGGGACAACGTACTTTCCAGGCGCTCCCCGAGGCGCGAGATTACCATATAAGGGTTGTCGCGCTCGCCGTACATCAGGCGGTTGACGCCGCGCTGGAGACGGTCCCGGAGCGGTGCGAAGAGTACCGCGACCACGCTGGTGGCGAAAAGGGAGACGAGCAGGTTGTTTTGCGAGCGGAAGATTTCCCCCAGGTAGCCGACGACGAGGACGTAGATTCCTACGACGCAGGCTGACAATGCGCCGTATACGAGGGTGCGGTTGATGATCAGGTCTATGTCGTAGAGGCGGTACTTGAGGATGGCGATGCCGATAGCTATAGGTATGCAGGCCACGCCCACGCCCCCGATCAACCAGGACAGATCCGGGAACAAGTCGTTCCCGAGCAGGGCTAACGGTGGCATGAGGGCCGCGTATGTGAACCACTTGATCTGCTGGCGCTCCGCACCTCTCGAACGGCGGTAGCGTACGATCAGGGAGGCTATGCTGGCGAACAGGATTGCGACCATTACGAGCGCCCCTACGGAGAGCAAGAGTTCAAAGACACCCTTCGCCCCCTCGATGCCGAACGGGTTGTCTACAGATGGATAATTTTCCAGCGGTCCGGGTACGAGGGCGAACGATACGGTGCCTACGACTATGGTCCCGGCAGCGATCCAGACGATGGGTCGCCAGCGCCGGGAGGGCGGCTGGCCGTTGGGGAAGAGGAGCGGGATCAGGGCCAGGGACACGAACCCCGGCATCCCGACCCACGAGTCGAGC
>JAIVIG010000310.1:0-8605 GCA_020200675.1 Actinomycetota bacterium | reverse complement strand
GGAACAACACGCCGGATATAGCAGCCAGCGCGGTGATCGACCAGGCAAGCCGGGCAGCGGTGCGGGTGCCCGCCTTCGCACCGCCGCCCACGCGCCTCGCATCGGCCGTTCGGCCCGACGTCCGGTCGAGGCTCACCCTTCTACTCCTCTCCGATGTTGCGGCATCTGATCCGGCGCTTTGCGCCTGATTTTACTGTACTGGGCGCTTTGCCGGATTCACTTCACGCGCTCGGGTTGTCCGGCGGAGGCCTCCTTCCGCGAGAAGAGCGCCAGACCAAGCCAGGCCACGGCCACCTCGAAGATCACCTGGGTGCCGGGCAATTGCGCTAAGGTCAGCACCGCACTCACTATGAGCACCGCGACGGCCGCGCGCGGATAGACCCGCGTGCGGAGCGAGACCACCCCGAACATCAGCCAGCCCAAGGCGGCGAGCGCGAACGACAGCGTGTACGCGACACCCAGCACCCCGGTAGGTCCGGCTTCGAGAAATGCCGGGGCGTCCGTTGCCAGGCTCGGCGCGACGAATGCGTTGGTCCACCAAGTTCCGAGTATCAGAGCCGTGCCGACGAAGGCGACGAGGAAAGCCACCAGGCCCAGTGCGCCGGTCGCCTCCGACTGGCGGGCATACAGTCCCACCAGCCCGAGCAGCAACAGCACGCCAGCGAGAACCCTCATCCCGCCGTCGGCGAGATACGCGCCGGTGGCGGCGATCTCGGGCCCCAGGCTGAGCTGTCCCAGCACGATGTCCAGCAGGATCATCCCCGGCAGTCCGCCGACGATCAGCAACCACGCTCCCGGCTGCGGTGCCACCTTCGCCCTGAGCGTCCCGATGCCAAACAGCGGAAATCCTACGCCGAAGAGGAGAAGCGCCGGTACCAAGAACGCACCGAATGAGATACCGACGGCTGCCCACCAGAAGGTCCCGATCCAGTACGCGCCGATGCCACCAAGAGTACCCAGCACAGTCCCGGTGAAGGCCGCGCGAAATCCCCACTTCTCCAGCCGTCCCGCGTTTGCTGCCTGCCGGGCATGGAGGGCCAGCAGGCCAGCCATCCAGCCGAGGACCATCAGCGAGAAGAACTTGCCGTAGGTCAGGTACACGACCTCGGGCGGGGCGAAGATGAGGAGCGGTTCCAGGGCGGGCCTGACCGCTCCGGCCCAGGCTGCGACCCAAGGCGCTTCCAGCGACTCCGCTCCGTCCGGGGTGGCGAAGTAAGCCAGGGCGTAGAACGGGGCGTACAAAATCCCCACGATCCCGCCCAGCATCGCGGCCAGGCCGCCACGCCGGGTCCATTTCGACGACATTCGCAAGCTCCTTTCGTTCGTTTGTCTTGCTGAAAGAACTTTATGGGGCGCGGATGTCCCACCGTCAGAGGCAGGAGTCCCGATCTCTTGGGAATCGGTTCCTGGATTTTGGGAACGGTTGTGGGAGCGACGACCTTGAAGGCGACCGGGTGGTACGTACAATACACATCAGGAGGTGTATGGATATGCGCACGAACATAGTGCTCGACGACGAGTTGGTGAAAGAGGCGTTCCGGCACTCGGATGCGAAGACGAAGCGGGAGCTGGTGGACCAGGCGCTCAGGGAGTTCGTGGAGAACCACAAGCGTAAGGACATACGGGAGTTGCGTGGGAAGATCACGTTCCACCCCGGATACGATTACAAGCGGTTGCGCGAAGGGAGGTAGCCCTGTACCTGGTGGACAGCTCGGTCTGGATCGGTTACTTGGGAGGAGAGAGGACTGAGGTAACCGAGCGGTTCGCGGGGATGCTAGACCGAGGCTACCCAGTCGGGCTTACGGGCGTCATCCTTCAGGAGGTCGTTCAGGGCATCTCCTCGGAGAGGGAGTTCGAGCAGGTGTCGGACTACCTGGGCTCCCAGACCTTCTACCATCCACAAGACCTTGTCGAGAGCTATAAGGAAGCCGCGCGCATGTACTTCGATTGTCGTCGTGCGGGGATAACCATCCGCTCCGCTATAGACTGCCTCATCGCCCGTATCGCCATCGAGCATGATCTCTTGTTGTTGCACGACGATCGGGACTTCGAGAACATGGCCGGAGCTATCCCGGAGCTTTCCCTCGCCTGATCGGAAGGCGGCTACTCGGTCGGCGGTAAAGAACGGGTAATCATCTATAATCAAAAGGGATCAAGCTCATAGAAGAGGTCACCAACACATGCCAGAGAACAACGCTTTTGATGCCAGAGTACGGCTCTCCACCGGCTCGGGTCAGGTAACATACTTCAGCCTGAAGAAACTGGACGAGAAGGTAGGAGGCGACGTCTTCTCCCTACCGTTCTCCATCCGGGTAATGCTCGAATCGCTGCTACGCAACGCCGGCGGGAAGTTCGTCTCGGAGGAGGACGTCGAGGCGCTGGCTGATTGGCCCGGGTCTATCGGAGGGGAGCTGGCTTACCTCCCGGCTCGCGTGGTTATGCAGGACTTTACCGGCGTTCCGGCGGTCGTGGACCTGGCGGCGATGCGGAGCGCGATGCAAAACGTCGGGGGAGATCCGGGTAAGATCAACCCGCTCGTACCCTCCGATCTCGTGATAGACCACTCCATCCAGATCGATGCCTTCGGCTCGGCCGCCGCCTTGCAGTTCAACGCCGAGCGCGAGTTCGAGCGCAACCGCGAGCGCTATGAGTTTCTGAAGTGGGGCCAGCAGGCCTTCGACGACTTCACCGTGGTGCCGCCGGCGACCGGCATTATTCATCAGGTCAACCTCGAGTACTTCGCCCGCGTCGTCGAGGTGAAGGACGGGGTGGCGATGCCGGACACGCTCGTGGGCACTGACAGCCACACCACCATGATCAACGGCCTCGGCGTCCTGGGATGGGGCGTCGGCGGTATCGAGGCGGAGGCCGTGATGCTCGGCCAGCCCTACTACATGCTCGTCCCCGAGGTGATCGGCTTCAAGCTCACCGGCGCTTTGCGCGAGGGCGTCACCGCCACCGACCTGGTGCTCACCGTGACCGAGATGCTCCGCAGGCACGGCGTCGTCGGCAAGTTCGTCGAGTTCTACGGCGAGGGATTGAGCAAGCTCTCGCTGCCCGACCGGGCGACAATCGCGAACATGGCCCCCGAGTACGGGGCGACGTGTAGCTTCTTCCCGGTGGATGACGAAACGATCAAGTACCTCCTCGGCACAGGCCGCGACGACGAGCTCGCGGACCTCGTGGAGATCTATACCAGAGAGCAGGGCCTCTTCCGCACCGACGAGACGCCGGACCCGCGCTTTACCGAGTCGCTGGAGCTGAACATGGACACCGTCGAGTCGAGCCTCGCCGGCCCGCGCAGGCCGCAGGACCGCCTGGCCCTCGCCGACGTGAAGCCCGCCTTCCGGCAGGCGTTGGCCGAGATGGTCGGCTCCGGGGAGACCGGACCCCCAGCCAGCGGAGGTCCCAACGAGGCCGAAGGCACGAGAGGCGGCGCGACCTCGGATGGCTCAGACTACAACATGCACGACGTCGAGTCTTTCCCGGCGAGCGACACCCCGGCGGAGGCCGCGGGCGTGACCGGCGAGGGCGAGCCGGATCCCACGGCCGGCGGCGAGCCCGAGCCCGGGGCTCCGGAGGCGGACCCCAACGGCGGGGTGAAGGTCAACCTCGACGGCCAGGAGGCGACGCTCCGGCACGGCTCGGCGGTGATCGCCTCGATTACGAGCTGCACCAATACCTCGAACCCGTCGGTGATGATAGGCGCCGGGCTGCTGGCGAAGAAGGCGGTCGAGAAGGGGCTTACGGTCGAGCCGCACGTGAAGACGAGTCTCGCGCCGGGCTCGAAGGTTGTCACGGAGTACCTGCAGACCTCGGATCTGTTGCCGTACCTGGAGCAGCTCAAGTTCAACGTGGTCGGCTACGGGTGCGCGACGTGCATCGGCAACTCGGGACCGCTCCACGAGGAGATCAGCTCGGCAGTCGAGGAGAACGATTTGATCGTCGCCGCCGTTCTCTCGGGGAACCGCAACTTTGAGGGCCGCATCAATCCTGACGTCCGCGCCAACTACCTCGCTTCCCCACCGCTCGTCGTCGCCTACGCGCTGGCGGGCACGGTAGACACGGACCTGGTCAACGATCCCTTGGGCGAGGACGAAGATGGTAACCCCGTCTACCTCCGGGACATCTGGCCGTCGCAGGAGGAGGTCGCGAGGGAGATAGAATCTGCCCTCGACCCGAACCTCTACAAGAAGCAGTACGCGAACGTCTACACTGGCAACGAGCAGTGGAACGAGGTCGAGGTGCCCTCCGGCGACCTCTACGCCTGGGACCCGGACTCGACCTACATCCAGGAGCCTTCGTTCTTCGAAGATCTCTCACCCGAGCCAGAAGATCTCACGGACATAAGGGGCGCCCGCGTCCTCGTCAAGGTCGGCGACTCGGTCACCACCGACCACATCTCGCCGGCCGGCGCTATCCCCTCGAAGAGCCCGGCGGGCCAGTACCTGATCAGCAAGGGCGTCGACTCCAGGAACTTCAACTCCTACGGCTCGCGGCGCGGTAACCACGAGGTCATGGTGCGCGGCACCTTCGCCAACATTCGCCTGCGCAACCAGCTCAGGCCCGGCACCGAGGGCGGCGTCACGGTCCACTTCCCGGACGGGGAGGAGACCACGATCTACGAGGCTTCCATGCGCTACCAGGAGGAGGGCGTGCCCCTCGTCGTCCTCGCGGGCAAGGAGTACGGCACCGGCTCCTCGCGGGATTGGGCGGCTAAGGGGACGTTCCTGCTCGGCGTCAAGGCCGTCATCGCCGAGAGCTTCGAACGCATACACCGCTCTAACCTGATCGGGATGGGCGTGTTGCCGCTCCAGTTCGCGAACGGCGAGAACGCCGACACTCTGGGCCTTACCGGCGAGGAGACCTACGATGTCGCGGGCCTTGCGGACATCGAACCCGGAGCCGGGCTGACGGTCAGGGCCACCAGCGACGACGGCGAGACGAAGGAGTTCGAGGTCACGGCCAGGGTGGACTCGCCCGTCGAGGTCGAGTACCTTAGAAACGGCGGCATCCTGCAGACCGTACTCAGGCAGTTGCTCAAGGAGAGCGCGTAGCGAGTACGTAGTAGAGAGGAGCAGAGCCCGTGGCAGAGAAGGTGCTCGTAACCCGCGAGATCCCCGAGGCTGGGCTCCGCCCCCTCGAAGACTTCGACGTGACCGTCCTCTCCGAGCGCCCGCCCGAGCGTGGCGAGCACCTTGAAGCCGCCCAGGGGATAGACGGCGTCCTCTCGACCTTGACCGAGAAGATCGACGCCGAGTTCATGAACGCCGCAGGTGAGAGCCTCAAGGTCATAGCCAACATGGCCGTCGGATACGACAACGTCGACGTGGCGACCGCTAACGAGCGGGACATCGTCGTCACCAACACCCCGGACGTCCTCGACGAGACGACCGCCGACACCGCCTTCATGCTGCTGCTCGCCGCGGCGCGTCGTCTGGGCGAGGGGGAGAGGATAGTGCGATCCGGGAATTGGGAGGCCTGGGGACCGAAGATGCTCCTCGGCCCCGACGTCTGGGGCAAGAAGCTCGGCATAGTAGGTTTCGGCAGGATCGGTCAAGCCCTCGCCCGCCGCGCCAGGGGATTCGACATGGAGATCCTCTACTCGGGTCGCTCCCGCAGAGAGGAAGCCGAAAAAGAGTTCGACGCGCGGTACCTCAAGCTCGACGCGATGCTCGGAGAGTGCGACTTCCTCTCCCTCCACACCCCGCTAACCGAGGAGACGACGCACCTCATCGGCGCCGGGGAGCTCGAGAAGATGAAACCCGAAGCCGTCCTCGTCAACACCTCGCGCGGGCCGGTGGTGGACGAGTCGGCGCTCGCCGAAGCACTCGCCGAGGGGCGCATCTTCGCCGCCGGGCTCGACGTGTACGAGAACGAGCCGGAGGTTCATCCAAAACTCCTCGAGCTGGAGAACGTCGTCCTCGCGCCGCACATCGGTAGCGCCTCCTTCGAGACTCGGGATAAGATGGCCGCGATGGCGGGTGAGGATCTGCGGGCCGTGCTGCGGGGTGAGCAGCCGAGGAACCCGGTTAACGCGTAGAGGGGTAGAGCTGACGGCGCGAGAGCGGCATCGTGATGGCCTCTCAAAGAGGCCGGGACTATTTGTAGAGGCGAGTACGATGTTGACGCTAGCTTCGATCAGCAGATCAGCTTACCTATGCTATGTGCTGCTTGTTCACCTCCTCAGCTTGGTTTCTTCTACTCTGTATTCTCCTCGTAGATTCCCCTTGGACTCTCTCCTCGCTTACGCCGCCTGAGGCTCTCCCAGCTCCCGTCGCCGTACCATCCTCCATCTACCGACAGGGCGTGTCCGTTGACGTAGCCGCTGAGGACTGGGTCGGCGAGGAAGGCCACGGCCTGCGCTATGTCCTCCGGCCGGGCGAAGCGGGCCATCGGGGTGTGCCCTTCTATGTCGGCGTCAGTGTAGCCGCCTGAGGCTTGATCTTCTTGATCCATTTCTGTCTTGACCCAGCCAGGGCAGACGGCGTTGACTCGTACCCCTCGCCCGCCCCACTCAGCTGCTAGTGTACGGGTGAGCCCTATGAGTCCGTGCTTGCTTGCGTTGTAGGCTGCCCGGTCGGCTATCCCCAAAAGCCCTGCCACCGAGCTGATGTTGATGATGCTACCGCTCCCCTGCCGCAACATCTCCTTGCCGAACTCTCGGCTCATCAGGAACGGACCGGTGAGATTCACGGCGAGGGTCCGATCCCAGTCGGCTAGGGTCATCTGCTCGGCGGGGACTATGGCGCTGATCCCGGCGTTGTTAACGAGCACGTCCACGCGCCCGAAGCCCTTCATGACATCGCGTACCATCTCTCGCACCGTTTCCTCGTCGGAAACATCGCCAGGGATTGCCAACACCTCCGCGCCGACCCGTTCGAGTTCGACCAATACTTCCGCGGGGGTAAATAGGTCGTTGGCGGCCACTGCATACCCGCGCTCGGCAAGTGTAAGCGCAACCCTACGCCCGATGCCCCGGGCAGCCCCGGTCACCACGGCAGCCCGTGTTCTTGTCTGTTCTTCGCTCATGGATGGTTATGCTACCGTTTACGGCTAATCCCCGCCAGGATCGGAAGGTACCGACAGGCTTGCTTGTAATTTGCAAAGAGCTCTCTTCTCTCGTCCGAAGCACCTACACCTCAGATTAGAGTTCGGCCGAGTACAGCTCGATGAGACCCTTATTCTTTGGGAACACGTACGCTCTAACGTCTCGGGCATTGGCAGCCCGACCGCCCACCAGGAGCAAGACCGGCTCGGGGCACTTACACAACTCATCGTTGGCTATCTCCTTGAGCTGGGTCAAGTCAGTGGGGCTGGGGCTGGGTTCATTGCCTAGGTGAGAATGCCAGTCACCGAGGTAGAAACGGCGCTCCCTGCGCCACAACTTGTTCAGCCACCGCTGCAGTTCTGTCGTACCCCTGACGAAGAAGGTCCTGCCGCTACGGGAGTCGGGCGGGGCATCTGAAGCCTCCGTCACGACTGCGCAGTTGTGGGCGTCGGTGTAGTAGCCGGCCAAGACGCCACCGGTCTCCTCGGGGGCGGCTGTACGGCTTAGCTCGAGCACCCGGGAAAGCCTCTCGGTTGGGATCTGGAGACCGAACGCACGGTCCTCGGACCAGAATTCGACGTCCGCCATCAGGCGGGGGAGGGACTGACACGCTGGATGCTGGCCAAGACGCCGTCCTCCTCGAAGCGCTCGAAGACCTCGAGCCGGGACTTGGCCGAGGGCTCAGATGCCGTTGACTCGAGGACTTTGACCGCGGCCGCGGCCATCGGCCAGAGGTCGTCAATCCTGGCCGGGATGAGCGGGTGCCAGCAGCCGGCGCCCTCCCGCGGCACCTCGGCCTCTGGGTAGAGCTCGAGCTCACGCCCCAGGTACGGGTCGACTGCGTCCCGGTAGTCGTTGAGCGGGAAGCTCTCGCCGCGATGGAGGAAACAGAACATCCGGTTCGCCCCAAAGCCCAAGGAAACCGATGCGAAGAGCCTCTCGTCCTCCCAGGGGAAGAGTTCAAGGTGGCGTAGCACAGAGTCTTCGCCTGTACAGTCGAGGATCGCGTCGCAGCGCAAGACGTTACTACGATCTTCTTCGCTCCGCGGCGGAAACGCCTCGTCTATCGCCTCGACCTCAGCGTGCGGGGAGGCAAGGTTGAGCCGCCTGGCGAGGGCCGAGGCCTTGTTCTCGTGGAGGTCGTCCAGCCCCAGGTTGTGCCGAACCAAGTTGCCGATCTCCAGGCGGTCTCCGTCGACGGCCAGCAGCTTCTTGACGCCGCCGCGTGCGAGAAGCTCAGCGACGGCCGAACCGAGCGCCCCCGCCCCTATGAGCAGGACCTTTTTTGAGCGCAGGCCGTCTCGCAATCTGCCGCGCGAGGAAACGTCGTTGGGGTGCCAGTTCTCTGTAAGTTGCCAACCGATCGGGTGCGAGTCGACCAGGATCTCGGCACGGTCGCGCCTTCGGTGACCGGCTTCGGTCCCTGGCCTGACAGCGGTGCTCATAAAGATTGATCCTGTGGCTCGTAGCCAGCGTGGTGGAACCAGCCTGCCGCATCTTCGGGCGTGACGGCCGCCAACGCCCGGTCTATCGCCTCCACCAGCGCCTCGCGGG
>JAIVIG010000039.1 GCA_020200675.1 Actinomycetota bacterium | reverse complement strand
CTCTTCAGGTAGCGGGCGAGCGGGTTCGGCTCCGACTCCGGCCAGCTGCCGACGTTCGGTGTGATCTTGAGCAGGACGTGGTCGGCGGCGAAGAGTATCTTTCGCTCCTCGTCGTGGAGCATGATCTGGTGGTCCGCGTGCCCGGGCGCGTGCACCACCCGAGCAGTCCCGGCGCCCAAAGAGATCTCCCCCCCTGCCTGTAAAGGAAACATCTTCTCGGGCAGGGTCAGACCCATCCGCATCTTCGCCCCGGCTCTCTCGGCGAGGGCCCGGTCCATGCCATTTCCGGCGAGGTGTTCGATGAATAGCTTGGGGCTCGCGTTGTCCCAGATCTCGTGGGAGTTCTCGATCTCGCTCTCCAGCATGCACACCGGCGCCCCGCTGATCCCCTGCAACCAGTGCGCCGCCCCGAGGTGATCCGGGTGAAAGTGCGTGACGACGATGCGCGACACGTCCCGGCGGAGATCACACCCGACCGCCTTCGCCCCTACCTCCCAGGCCTCGCGTCCCTCCGGGTAGTCGAAGCCGGTGTCTATGATCGTCCACCCATCCTCGCCCTCGACGAGATACGCGGAAACGAACACCAGGGGGATGGGGATCGGCACCTTGAGCTGGTAGATCCCCTCGGCAACCGTCGCCGCCTCCCCCACCGCCTGCGCGCCGAGTTTCGAAGAAGCTACGCCTTCGTTCAAAAGATCGAGCCGTGGTTCGAGAACATTCCCGCGGATAATATCAGCAATGATGCCGGTTCTCGCGCTCCTCCCGTGCCAGGCGATTCGTCTCCGAAGACACCGGTAGAAGGATCTTGCGATCATGCAATTTTCCTGGTAATGATAGAAGCATGGTGGATCCTCAGCGGACGGTCACGAGGCGGCGCTCCCGGGCGATCTCGGCGGGAGAAAAGGTAACCGCCACGGCCACGAGATACTCCACGGGTAACACCTTGGAGTTCTCGGAGGTCGAGGACGTGAGTTAGCTTCGTAGAACCTCGGGCCGGGACCACCAGGCTCCGGCCCTCTTCTTCTTCTCAGGATCTCCGGTTCAGAGTCCCCATTGGTGCAAAGCCGGTTAGCATAGTTCAGCGGGTTCTCGAAGATATCCTCAGCCCCATGCGGCTATCGGCAAACACAGTTTAGCCCGCTCTAGCCATCCGGAAGAAGCTGGCGATCTCCCGGTTGGCGAGGTCCGGCCGCTCGTAGTGGACGAAGTGACCGGCCTCCGGCGCGGGGTCGAAATCGAGATTCGCGAAGTAGTCCCCGAGCCGGTCGGCCCACTCGACCTTGAGCACACTGTCGCTCTCTCCCCACAGGACGCGCGTGGGTGTTTCTATCTTCGGGAGTTCCGGCGCGCCGTCCCGGATCTGCTTTATCCGTCCCTCGTTGGTGCTTATGTACCAGTTGAACCCTCCCTGCAAGTTGCCCGGCTTCATGAAGTTATCTACCCAATTATCGAGGTCCTCGTCGAAATGGCCGGGCTCGTGGGCCCAGTGGTCGAGGAAGTGGCCTATGTAGAGTTCGCAGGTCTTCCGGTTCTCGCCGACCAGGGATGCGGCCCAGGGCTGCTGGTTAAAGGATTGGTACCAGATCTCGTTCACGTGGTCCGCCTCCGCCCAGCGTTCCCCGATCCCCGGATAAGGACAGTTGAAGAAGAACAGCCCCGAGAGACGATTCGGGTACTTCCGCGCGAAAGCCTGCGCCACGTATGCGCCCACGTCGTGGCTCACGATGCCGAACTCCTCGAAGCCCAGGGCGTCTGCTAGCCCGCGCAAGTCCTCCACGTAGTCTTTAAGTAGATCGCTCGGGGAATCGGGCAGCGCAGGCTTGTCACTATCGCCAAACCCGCGCAGGTCCGGCGCTACCACGTCGAAGCTTTCGGCGAGAGGCAGGATGTTCTTGCGCCACGTAAACCAGAACTCGGGCCATCCGTGCAGCAGTATCAGAGGCAAGCCTTCACCGTGGCGGACGTAGTGGATGTTGATATCGTTTACGTCTGGATACTGGTGGTTCCAGCCCGGTTCGTCCATAGAATCCGCTCCTCTGTCACGGGAGACCTTCGCCTTGGGAGGTTATCCCGAAGCTCCCGGCAGGTCTACCCCTGAGCCGCACCACTGCAACCGTGATCCGGCATAGCCACCAGTCGCGCGATGGCTTGTCTGGCACGCTGGCCGATGCCATACTCCGGCGAGTCGAGGAACATCAGCGAAGGAGGCAGACATGTCCGCTCAGATGGAGAAAGCCGAGGTTGAGGCATCCAGCCGGGAGGAGATCGAGGCGAGGTTCGAGAAAGAAGGACTTCGCCCTTCCGAGTGGGGGAACGCGCCTGGGGACGAGTATGGATGGCACTCACACGACTACCACAAGGTGCTCTACTGTGTCTCCGGCAGCATCGTTTTTCACACCAGTGATGGGGATTTCGCACTGGAGGCCGGGGATCGCCTGGACGTTGAGCCGGGGACAGATCACGCCGCGACGGTAGGGCCCGACGGCGTGAAGTGCATGGAGGCGGCACGCTCGCAGAAAGTCGGCCCCTAGAGCCTTTTGGCCAATTCCTCCTTGTACTCGGGGAAGTAGCCGGAGATCACGTCTAGCGAGAACTCGTGCATGATCGAGGAGGCAGGCTCCCGCTCCAAGAGGAAGTCGAACGACTCCCGTACCACCCTCTCGAGGTCGTCTTCGGGGAGCTGCAACTCGTCGATGAGGCTCTCGGGGACCGTGACGTGGTGGCTGGTCTCTCGGTCGCCGTCGTAAACCTGGACCGCGAACTCGCGAGAGCCCACGGAGGTGACGGTGATGTCGGCCATGGTTACGTTTCCTTTCGAGGAGCGGCGCTGGCAAGTCGGCCGGGTGTAGCATAGTAGAAGCCACTACCGATCCCCAAACCGCACCGGTCTCGGGGGAGGAGTCGAACGGACTTCAAGGGGATATGACACCCCCGGCCACCAGGGGTCGCGAGCCTTCTGCCAATGGCCGCTAGTTCTGCAGGTTCTCGAAGATGCCCGCCGCGCCCATGCCACCGCCGATGCACATGGTCACCATGCCGTACTTCGAGTCCCGTCGCTTCATCTCGCTCATGAGCTGTACGGTGAGCTTCGTACCCGTGGCGCCCATCGGGTGGCCCAGGGCTATGGCGCCGCCGTTCACGTTCATCTTCTCGAGGTCCAGGCCCACTTCGCGGATCACCGCCAGCGTCTGCGCCGCGAACGCCTCGTTGAACTCGATGAGGTCTATGTCGTCGAGAGAGAGCCCGGTAAGCTTCAGAACCTTCGGTATGGCGACCGTCGGCCCGATGCCCATGACCTCCGGCCTCACGCCCCCGACGGCGAACCCGAGGAAGCGGGCGAGCGGCTGAAGACCGAGTTCTTCGGCGCGTCCCCGCTCCATCACGACGACCGCCGCGGCCCCGTCGCTCGTCTGGGACGAGTTACCGGGGGTAACGGTGCCGCCCTGTTGGAAGACGGTGGGGAGCTTGGCGAGCTTCTCCATCGAGGTGTCGCGCGGCCCTTCGTCGCGCTCGAAGGTGGTCTCCATGTGCTGGGGCTCGCCGTCGTCGTCCACCCAGTCGAGCTTCACGTCGAGCGGCACGATCTCTTCGTCGAAAAGCCCGGACCTCACGGCCTCGCCCGCTAGAGTGTGGCTTCTCAAGGCGAACTCGTCCTGGTCCTCGCGGGAGACCCCGTACTCTTTCGCGACCTGCTCGGCCGTCTGGCCCATCCCCATGTAGACCTCCGGGTTGGTCTCCACCAGCGTGGGGTTCGGAGCGAAGAGCGGCATCTGAAGCGTCGAGGACATGTGCTCGACGCCACCCGCGACTATGGTGGTCGCGTAACCGGCCATGATCCTCTCTGCCGCGTTGGTGATGGTCTGCAATCCGGAGGAGCAGAACCGATTCACGGTCTGCGCCGGCACGGACTCAGGCAGCCCGGCCCTTATAGACGCCTGTCGGGCAATGTTGTAGCCCTGGGGCCCCTCGGGCATCGCGCACCCGATGATCACGTCTTCTACCTCGGATGGATCCAGGTCATCCGCCCGACTCAGCGCCTCCTTTATAGAGGCGGCGGTCATGTCCGCCGGGTGCGACCCCCTCAAAGTGCCCCTGGGCGCGCGCCCGACGGCGGTCCTCACGCCCGAGACGATCACGGCTTCTTTCATTTGTCGCTCCTTTCAGTCGCAGCTGTCAGGTATCAGCTGTCAGCCGTTAGCTTTTTGTGCCGGTGGCCCGCCCCCCCACTCGTTTTCGCGGCGGCCCTTTGAGGCGTAGGTCCGGTCGAACACGTCTGTCCATCTCCTCCCGGTGTGCCGACTACTGCTCTTTAGCTGATCGCTGATGGCTGACTGCTGACAGCTAATTCCTAAGCGGCTTGCCGGTCTTGAGCATGGCGTCGATGCGCTCCAGGGTCTTGTCGTTCTTGAGGAGTTCGAGGAACGCCTCCTTTTCGAGCTTGAGTATATGCTCTTCGGAGACCCACTGGGGTATCGACAGGTCGCCGCCGGTGAGAACGCGGGCGAGGTGGCCGGCGATGACGCCGTCGTACTCGGTTGCGAAGTTACCCCACTGCATGGTGTTGACGTCGACCTCCAGAGCCGCCCGGGTCTTGGTCCCGGCGGCGTAGACGGTGTTTTCGCGTACCGGGGGAGCGTAACCGTCGGCAAGCTCTAAAGCCTCGCGTTTTGCCGCCGAGATGAGGTGATCTCCGTTCATCACTACCCGATCCTCGTCCCTGAGAAAGCCCATCTCCTTCGCCTCCAGGGCGCTCCCCGACACCTTTGCCAGGGCTATCTGCTCGAACGCTTCTTGCACGTGAGGGAGAGGCGGGACGCCACCGGGGTGCATGGCTGAGGAGACGAGCCTGCGGGCCAGCTCCTTGGTGCCGCCGCCCGCGGGGATGAGCCCGACGCCCGTCTCGACGAGACCCACGTAGGTCTCACCGGCGGCGCAGATGCGGTCGGCGTGAAGGCAGATCTCCGCTCCCGCCCCTAGAGTTTGCCCGTGCGGCGCCGCGACGACCGGCTTGGAGGCGAAGCGGAAGTCCATGAGTAGGTTCTGCAACGCGTCGACGGCTTCGCCGATCTCGTCGAGATCGCCGTTCTTCGCACCTTCGGCCATCTCACCGATGTTCGCCCCAACGCAGAAGTTCCCGCCTTCGTTGCCGATCACCAGCCCGACCCACTCATCCTCTTCCTCGAGCCGCCTCAGAGCCTCGTTGCCCATCTCGACGACGGCCGAGTCTACCGAGTTGCCCTTCGAGTGGATCTCGAAGCACAGAACCCCGTCGCCCAGGTCCAGGATGCTCGCCGAATCGTTGCGGGAGATCTCCGCTTCCTCCTCGCGCAAAGTATCGAGCGAGAGCTGCATCGGGTCCTCGCGCACCGGCTCGTACTCCATGTTTACCGGGCTAAACTGGAGCTCGCTGGTCCCATCCTTCTTGTAGAAGCTCTCGTTGCCGCCGTCGAGCATCTCCTTGACCCAGTCGGCGACCTGTATGTCCAGGGACTCCATCTGTTCGACGGTCTCTTTCACACCGAGGAGATCCCACATTCTGAACGGTCCGGCCTCGTGACCGTAGCCCCACTCCATCGCGTGGTCCGCGTTCTCCAGAGTGTCAGAGATCTCCGGCACCCGGCGCGAGGCGTAGGCAAGGTCCGCCAGTATGGTGTCCCGCAAAAAGCGGGCGTGCCGGTCCTCCTCTGCCTTGGACATGATAAAGCGCAACCGCGCCCCGAGGTCGCCCTGCTTCTGGGCCTCCTCGGCGAGCGGCATCTCCGGGTTTTCGGCGGGCTCGTGCTCGAAGGTCTCCAAGTTCAGGACGTCGAAGACGGTTTCGCCGTCGCGCTTGTCGCGCTTGTAGAAGCCGGCGCCGCTCTTCAGGCCGAGGAGGTTGTTCTCCTGCATCTGCTGGAGCTTCTCCGGAGGCTTGAGTTGCTCCCGGGACTCGTCCTCGGGGACTAAATCGTAGAGGTTCTGCGCGACCCCGATGGCGATGTCGAGTCCGACCTGGTCCTGCAGGCGGAAGGTAGCGGTCTTTGGGCGCCCGATCAGGGGCCCGGTGATCGCGTCTACCTCCTCGATGCCGTAGCCGTTCTCGAAGGCGTAGCGGATCGCGTTGATCATGGAGAACGACCCCAACCGGTTCCCGATGAAGTTCGGCGTATCCTTCGCCATCACGCCGCCCTTGCCCAAAACCCGCTCCCCCAAGGCCCGAACATCCTCGACGAGATGGGGGTCGGTATCTTCGGTCGGGATGATCTCCAACAGCTTCAAGTAGCGCGGCGGGTTGAAGAAGTGCATCCCGAGAAAACGCTTCTTGAAACTATCCGAGCGGTCCTCGGCGATGCTATGCAGCGGGATGCCGGAGGTGTTCGAGGAGATGATGGCGTCGCTCTTCGCAAGATCCTCTACCCGCGCCATGAGATCCTGCTTTGGTTCGAGCTTCTCGACGATTGCTTCGAGGATCCAATCGGCGTCTTTTACGCGTTCGAGGTCATCCTCGAAGTTGCCGGTGCGCATGCGCTCGGCGACGCGCTCGCTCATGAGGGCGGGTGGTCTGGCGTTCTTCATCCGCTCGAAGCCGGCGTTGACTATCCTGTTGCGGACCTCGGGCGACTCGAGCGTGAGGCCTTTTTGCTCCTCTTCTTCGGTCAGCTCGTTGGGGGCTATGTCGAGAAGATCTACCTCCAGGCCGGAGTTGGCGGCGTGGGCGGCGATGGCGGCGCCCATCGTCCCCGCGCCGAGGACCGCGACCCGCTTTATCCGATGCGTCAATGGTACCTCCGTGTTCGTTCCCTAGCCCTTCCCGGCTTAATGTACTCCAAAACAGCGTGTATCTACGGTCGCCCCTACTCCGCGTACTTCTCGCGCAGCGTCTTCTTGTCGATCTTGCCGACGCTCGTCTTGTCGATCTCCTCCACGAACTGGACCGTGTCGGGCACGGCGAATTTGGAGATCTCGCCGCCATCCGCCCGCTCCTTGAGGTATGCTTTGATCTCGTCCTCCGTGACCTCGTTATCCGAGGTAGGCGCGACCAGGGCGAGCGGGCGCTCTCCCCACTTCTCGTCTTCCACCCCGATCACCGCGGCTTCGCTCACACCCTCGTGTTGGGAGAGGATGTCTTCGATCTCCTGCGAAGAGACCCACTCGCCGCCGGTCTTGATGACGTCCTTGATGCGATCGGTCACCTGCAGGTAGCCCTGCTCGTCGATGTACCCGATGTCCTCGGTATGGAGGTAACCGCCCTCCCAGAGCTCCTCGGACTTCTCGGGCTCCTTGAGGTAGCCCTGGGTCAGCCACGGCGACCTGACGACCACCTCGCCGGTGGTCTCGCCGTCGTGGGGCACGTCGCGCATCTCTTCGTCGACGATCCGCAGGTCTACGAGGGGGGTGGGCCGGCCGGTCTTGGTCCGGATCTCCACCTGCTCGTCGAGGTCGCGCTCGAGCATCTCGGGCGTGAGCTGGGCGAGGGTGAGGATCGGGCAAGTCTCCGACATGCCGTACCCGGTAAAGATGTCGATGCCCATCTCCATGGCGGTCCTGGCCATCCCCTTCGGCAGCGGCGAGCCGCCGATGATCACCGTCCAGCCACTGAGGTCGACGTCCCCTTCCGCGGCGCCGTTCAAGAGCATGTGCAGGACGGTCGGCACGCAGTGGGAAAAGGTCACCTTCTCCTTCTGGATCAAGTCGAGCAGCATCTCTGGTTCGTACCGTCCCGGATAGACTTGCTTGACGCCCATGACGGTCGCTATGTACGGCATCCCCCACGCGTGTACGTGGAACATCGGCGTCATGGGCATGTACACGTCCGCCCGGTGGAAACGGCCCTGCTCCGCGGAGGTACCCAGGGCCGCCAGGGTCGCCATCGTGTGCAGCACCAGCTGCCGGTGGCTGAAGTACACGCCCTTGGGATTCCCCGTGG
>JAIVIG010000309.1 GCA_020200675.1 Actinomycetota bacterium | reverse complement strand
TCGTGGCCTGGGGGAGAGCGAGCGTAATAAGTCTGGCGCTTTCGCTGTTGGAGAAACTCGGGAATCTGCCGCTATGTTGTCTACCTCAACCACACCCTCAGGAGTAGATGGGTATGCGTGAGGGTATCGAGTAGTCTTCAGGCTTTGGCGCTGGATCTTCCAGGCTGCTACGCCTCGTAAGGGCATATCGGACGACTCGACTTCATAGAACAGCGGATCTCCGAAGGCGCAGCCTGGTAGCCTCCGTAGTCTGTTGTTAAGCCAGCGCGGAGAGTTTGGCGACGAGCGAAGGCTCCCGCATCGCAGCCTCCCCGACCAGCACCGCGTCAGCACCGGCATCTCGCAAGCGCCGGGCGTCCTGGGGAGCCTTCACGCCGCTCTCGGCGACGAGCGTCGCTCCCGCCAGCTTGCTGGCAAGCCTCTCGAAGGTGCCGAGGTCTACGGTGAAGTCCCGCAGGTCGCGATTGTTGACTCCTATAACCTGCGCGCCGGACTCGAGCGCGAGGTCCGCCTCGGCCTCGTCGTGGACCTCGACGAGCGGTGTGAGGCCGAGCTCGACGGCCAGAGAGATGTAGCGGGCGAGCGAGGCGGCGTCGAAGAGGGCGGCGATGAGGAGTACTGCGTCGGCGCGCGTGCCAGCTTCGAGCACCTGCGCCTTGTCGACAGTGAAATCCTTGCGTATAACGGGGAGGGCGACGCGGTGGCGGGCGGCGTCGAGGTCTTCGAGGGAACCTTTGAAGCGGTCGGGCTCGGTGAGGACGGAGAGGCAGGAGGCGCCCTCGGCCTCGTATCGGGCGGCCCACGCCGCGGGGTCGGCGTCGCTTATGAACCCGACAGAGGGGGAGGCCCGCTTTATCTCGGAGATCACGGAGAGGCCGGGGGTTCTGAGCGCGGCGGCGAAGTCGCGCTTCTCGAAGAGGAGCGCCTCCTGGTAGAGGTTGTCGAGGTCGGTACGGGCTCGTAGTTCTTTGGCACGGGCGAGCGCAGCGGCGGCGAGCTCGTCGAGGACGGTCGGGCGGTCGCTCATACGGCGCCTCCGACTCCTGACAGGCGGCGGGTCGCGCGGACAAAGTTTTCTAGTGCCTTCGCGGCGGCCCCGCTGGCTATGGATTCTTCGGCGAGGCTGACGCCTTCTTCGATGGTCTTCTCGCCGGAGACGTAGACGGCAGCGCCGGCGTTCAGCAGGATCACGTCTCGGGCGGCGCCCGTCTCCTCGCCGGAGAGGACGTCGCGCAGGACGCGGGCGTTCAGGTGAGCGTCGCCGCCGAGCAGGCCGTCGGGGGCGTGGCGAGAGAGGCCGAACTGTTCCGGTGAGATCTCGTACTCCGTGACGGTGCCGTCGGAGACCTCCGCCGCGAGGGTCGGGGCGGTCACGGTGATCTCGTCGAGGCCGTCGGTCCCGTGTACGACGAGCGCCTTCTCGGCGCCGAGCTCCCGCAGGGCCTCGGCCACCGGCCGGACGTAGTCGCCGTGGAAGACGCCGACGAGCTGCCGCCTGGCCCCGGCCGGGTTGGTCAGGGGACCCAGCAGGTTGAAGACGGTCCTGAAGGGCAGCTCGGCCCGCACGGGGGCGACGTGGCGCATCGCCGGATGGTGGGTGCGGGCGAACATAAACCCGATCCCGACCTCCTCTATGCACCGGCCTACTTCCTCCGGCCCGAGCCCTATCTCGGCCCCGAGTGCTTCGAGGACGTCAGCCGAGCCGGCCTGGCTCGTGGCGGCCCGGTTGCCGTGTTTGGCGATCACGACGCCAGCTCCCCGCGCCACGAACGCCGCCGCCGTCGAGACGTTGATGGTTCCTTTCGCGTCACCACCGGTGCCGCAGGTATCGACAACGTCCTCGGGAGCTGCGACTCTCTCGGAGAAGCGGCGCATGGCGCGGGCGAAGCCGACTATCTCCCCGACGGACTCGCCCCGCATCCGCAGGGCGGTCAACAGGGCCGCCGTAACCGCCGGGTTGACGGTGCCTGACATGATCTCTTCGAGCGCCCGCTCGGACTCGCCGGCGGAGAGGTGTTCGCCAGCCGCGGCTTTTCCTAAAGTATCCCGCAGCAAGGGTCTAGCCCTCCAGGAAGTTCTTTAGCAACTCCCGGCCGCTCTGCGTGAGGACGCTCTCGGGATGAAATTGGACGCCCTCGACGGGCAGTTCTTTGTGTCTTACGCCCATGATCACGCCGTCCTCGGTCCGGCTGGTTACGGTGAGGCACTCGGGCACCGAATCCGGCTGGATGACGAGCGAGTGGTAGCGGGTCGCCTCGAAGCCCTGTGGCAAGCCCCTGTACACGCCCTCGCCGTCGTGCATTATCCTCGCGGTCTTGCCGTGTACAGGCTCCCCACGCACGATCTTTCCGCCATAGGCCTGACCTATGGCCTGGTGGCCGAGGCAGACGCCGAGCACCGGAACCCCTTCGGGGGCCTTCTCTATAACCCCGAGCGAGATGCCGGCCTCGTTCGGGGTGCACGGGCCGGGCGAGATTACTATCCTGTCCGGGCGAAGCGCGGGGATCTCCTCGGGCGAGACCTCGTCGTTGCGCCGGACGAGGACCTCGGCCTCGAGCTCCCCTAGATACTGAACGAGGTTGTACGTAAAGGAGTCGTAGTTGTCTATGACCAGAACCCGCATGAGTCCCGAGATTGTAGCAAGGAGCAACCTGTGCGGCAGGACCAGAGGAACGGAGACCGCGTCGACATCAGCTCGCCTTCCACGAGATGTTCCACCTTCATACTAGCAAGGTCAGAGCCAAACACGCTGCAAAGCATTTGCTCACCCCGGTATTTTGTTGCTCGAACTCCTGCTTCCCCTTAGTATGCATCGGCATCGAACGGTAAGCGAAAGAGGAGGCAAACGAATGCGTCGGAGGGTGAGCGAATCGGGGGGTAGACGAACGACGGCTGGGAATGCGGCGCGGATCGGTGGGCTCGGCGGCATCCTGTACGTGCTCCTGTTTGTCCCCGCTTACATCGTCGGCTACCCTGACGCGCCTGACCGTGCCTCCACCGACCAGGGCGTGTTTGACTACTTCGCCGAGGGAGCAGGCACGTTCCTGTTCTTTAACGGAACACTCAGCATTCTCGCTTTGTTCTTTTTGTTGTGGTTTCTGGGGGCTCTGCATAGCGTGCTGCAAAGCGCCGAGGGCAACGAAGAAGGCGGATGGCTCTCCTCCGCCGCACTGGTAGGGGGAGTGGTGTTCGCAACGCTGTCGTTCGCGGGGGTGGCGGTCGAGATCGTCCACCCGGCCACTCTGAGCCGCTTCGAGGACTTCGAGCCGGACTCTCAACTGGTCTTTATGACGCTGGCGCTCGCCTCGTGGCTGTACCATTTTTGCCAGGTCGGGACCTCGGTGCTGGTAACCGCGACCTCTCTACTAGCCCTCAGAACAGGGGTTTTGCCGACCTGGTTGGCTTGGGCGGGTTTCGTGGTCGCCCTCCTCGCGCTACTGCACGTCATCATTCCTCTGCTCGGCGCCCTGGTAGGTCTGCTCTGGATAGCGGTGGTCTCGGTGCTCATGCTCCTCGGCTCCGTCGGCCCTTCTCCCGCCCGGCGATGATGTAAAGGAAGCGTCTATATGCTCGTAGCAGAGACCGATAGGGAGGAGACCACATGACCCTGTTCCTGACCGAGGAGGAAGTCGAGAACCTCCTCGACATGCGCTCGACTCTGGACGCCGTCGAGGAGGTGCTACGCCAGCACGCGGAGGGACGCGCCGCGAACCGCGCCCGCCGCCGCGTCGCCTTGCCCGGAAGCGGCCTGAACGTGATGTTCGCCGGGGCGCCGGAGATAGATGCTCTGGGCCTCAAGGCTTACACCGTCGCCCGTGGTGGCGCCCGTTTCTACACGATGCTCTTCGACCCTGGGTCGGGCGAGCTACTCTCGATCATGCAGTCGGACAAGCTCGGCCAGCTCCGCACCGGCGCCGCGAGCGGCGTCGCCACGAAGCACCTCGCCCGCGAGGACGCAAACTCCTTGGGAATCTACGGCGCGGGCTGGCAGGCGGAGAGCCAGCTCGAAGCGATAGCGGCCGTCAAGAAGCTCGACCGGGTCGTCGTCCACAGCCGCACCGAGGAATCGCGCAAGGCGTTCGCCGAGAAGATGGGCGAGCGGTTGGGGGTGGAGATAGAGACCACCCAATCTCCTGAGGAGCCCGCGGCGCAGGACATCGTGGTGACGGTAACCTCGTCTTCGGAGCCGGTGCTGCGGGGCGAGTGGCTCAAGCCCGGCGTCCACGTGAACGTTGCCGGATCCAACTTCCTTTTCAAGCGCGAGATCGACCGGGACGTGGCCAAGCGCGCGAGCATCGTCACCGTCGACTCCCGCGAAGAACTTGGCCTCGAGGCGGGAAACCTGCTCCAGGCGCTGGAGACCGGCGCCGTCATGCCAGAGGCCGTGCGAGAGCTCGGGCAGATCATAGCGGGGCAGATGCCGGGTCGCCAATCATCCGAAGACATAACCCTCTTCGCCAGTCAGGGCCTCGCCCTCGAAGACCTAGCCGCCGCCCGCCTCGTCTACGACCGGGCGAGAGAGCAGGGCGTCGGGCGGGAGATGGATTTCTAGGCTTCCGAAACCAACCCCGTGGTCTGTTCGTACTGAGTGGTACGATACGGTTACTTTGGGGATCACGGAGTGAGGTAGCGCTGTTTGGGGAGGAGGCCGGTGGACTTTGACACGGAAAGGACTGCGGCAGGTCTGGGAACGCGGGCACGCGAGGCGGTCGATGAGGTCGCCGAGAAGAGGTTCGAGCAGTTCACGATCGACGCGCGGGACTTCCTTTCGGCGAGGGAGCGGGGCGGGACCACCGGGACGAGCATAGAGCAGGCGAGCGCGTCGCTGGCTGACGCGGCGGAGATCGTCAACCGCAGCTTCCCGGGGCGGGGAAACTCCGGGCAGTTCATCAACGCCATCTCCCCGGTGGTGATCCCCGCCAGGCAATCGCTGTTCTGGCGGTTGTTGCCGATAGGGCTCCTGGTCGCACTCGTTCTGTTGGGCGTCGTGACGACGGCTATCTCGGGGGCGCTGCCGGGTTTCGTGGGCAGCCTCGCGCTGGCGCTGTTCGGGCCGCACTTGTGGCTGCTCCTGATCGCCCTGGCCGTCTTTAGCTGGTGGCGGCAGAGCGTGGTGATGGTGCCGGACGGCTGCCGGGCGGTCATCACCCGCTTCGGCAAACTCGAGAACGTCGTCGAAGCCGGACGGACGCTCCTGTTCAACCCCTGGAAGCAGGTAAGCTACATCGTCAACGTAGCCAAGGAGTATCCGTACAACGCCCCTATCCGCGAGGCCCCCACCTCGGGCCGGGTCAACGCCTCGGTGGACCTGTTCTTGCAGTTCAGGATCGAAGAACCGGCGGAGTTCATCTTCACCGTTGGCGGGGTCCGGGGGTTCTCGGACAAGCTGGAGAACGCCATAAGCGAGGTGACGCGGGCTTTGATCTACGAACAGCGCGCCGACGATATCTACGACCTCGTGGGCGAGAACACGCAGAAGTTTCTGGACTCGCTGAACGAGCAGTTCCTCCCGGCGGTGCGTTTCACGAACGCGAACATCACCCACGCGGAGCCTTCGAGCCAGGAGTACCGGATGGACCTGGCAGCCCCCGAGATGGTGCGGGTGGCGAAGGAGGCATACACCTACCAGTACGAGCTCAGGCTGCGCAAGGAGCAGGACGAGGGGGATCTGAACAAGGAGCTTGCCAGCTTGCGCGAGACGCTCTCGGCGATAAGCGCGGAGATCGCCACCAACCAGGCCCAGATCGACACGGCCCGCGAGCGCGAGACGAACCGCGCCAACGCGAGGGCGCGCGAGCGGATGGTCGAGGCCGAGAGCACGGCGAACGCGAACGCGGCGTTGCTGGAGGCGCAGGCTCTGGACATCCGGGCGGTCAGTAGCGCCGCAGCTCCGGAGATCCTCGAGTACCGCTTCCAGCAGGACGTGCTGGAGAGGCTCGCGGGGGTCGCGGACAGGCTGCCGCAGGTGATCCAGATCGGGAAAGACAGCAGCGAGGCGCTCGACTTTCTGGAGATCTCGCGCCGCATGATCGGGACGGGCGACGAGCCGCTTTTTACGGAGGGCGACATGCAGGCGATCCGGGACCGGATGGAGGAGATACAGGCCCGCATCCGCGAGCGCACCCGGGAAATCGAAAGCCTAGAGACGGAACGGGTCACGCAGCCCGACGACGAACCGCCGAAGCTTCCGGCCGCGGAGGAAGCCACCGCCGACAAGATCGAGGAGATCCGGCAATCCGTGACCGACGAGGCGGTGAAGGAGCGCGTCGAGCGCATCGGACAACAGGACGAGGCGACGGAGAGGCGAAATGGATCTCCGGATGAAGTAGAGGGAGGCGAGCGATGACCGAAGCGCCGCGAATGCACGAGTTCTCGAAGATAAAAGAGGTCGTCGCCGGCTGGTCGTCCGTCCGGCAATTCTTGCGCGGCGGGGACGCGGGCCAGATCGTGCCGGTCGTTATCCCTAGGGACCGGCGGCGCTACGGATGGCTGTTCATGCTCGGCGTGGCGGTCTACCTGGCCGGCTTCGCCCTCTTTACGGGAGGACCCTTAGCGGTCCTGGCAGTTCTCGTGGCGTTGTTCTTCGTCGCGATCGCGCTGCTGTGGCTGTGGCGAGGTGCGATCGTGGAGATAGAGCAGGGAACGACCGGCGTGCTCTCGCGCTACGGCAAGATCGAGGGGACCCTCTCGCCGGGACGCCACTACCTGTGGTGGCCGTGGGAGAAGGTCGAGTTCGTCGTCGACACGGCGACCGAGATCCCCTACCTCGCCCCCGTCGCCGTCTGCCCGACGCAGGAGAACGTGCCGCTGAAGGCCATAGAGTTTTTCTTGAAGTTCAGGATCACCGACCCCGTCGCCTTCGTGCGGACCATCGGGGCCTCGAACTTCGACCTCGTCCTCTCCAGCGCCGTTCAAGACGCGATCCGGCAGAGGAGCCGCCAGGTTCGCACCGAGCGGGCCTACGACCTGCGCGGCAGCGACGTCGGGGACATGCAGGAGTACCTGAATCGCCAGCTGGCGAGCTACGGGGTACGCATCATCGGCGCGAACATCCCGGACGTGCAGCTCCCGGACCAGTATCAGCAACATCTGGCGACCCGCGAGCGCGTGGCCAAGGAGCTTACCGCCTACGAGCGGGAGTGGGAGCTGACCCGCAAACAGCGCATCGACACGCTGCTCATGGAGATAGAGCGGTCCAAAAAAGAGCGGGACGCACGCCTGATCGAGGTAAAAGAAGCCCGCAACCGGGCGCGCCAGGACGTAGCAAGGATGCTCGAAGAAAAGGAGACGGAAGCCCAGCGGGTGCGTCTCGAGATCGAGACGCGCGGACGCGCGGCGCTCCTCGAAGCCGAGAACGAGGCGACCGCCTTGAGGCACCTCGGGCAGGCCCACCGAGACAACCGCGCGGTGGTGCGCTACGAGCTGGCGCGTCGCCGGATCGAGGTCGGCGAGCAGCTCGCACGGAGCGCGCCGCGCCCGGTCCTGGTCGGAGGCGAGGGAGGCGATTCCTCGGCCCTCTCGACCCTCGTCCTCGCCCAACTATTGCCGCAGCTGGCCGCGGACGGCACGGCGCAAAATATCCTGCCGGAACTCGAAGACCAGAGCCGCCCCTAGAGCGTTTTGCAGAGAGACCATACCTTTCTGCAGGAGCAGTCGGCCCTCAACAAGAACGAAAAGCTGAGGGCTGACGGCGCGGTTTGCAGAAGGTCAGCCTCTCCGCAAACTGCTTTAGAACCTGTATTCTGGTACGACTTACCCCTTGACGGCTCCCGCTGTCAGGCCCGAGACGATCCGGCGCTGGAAGATCAAGACGAGTATCACCAGCGGTACCGTCACCACCACCGCCGCCGCTGCCTGAGCCCCGTAATTCACCGTGAAGACCCCGGCGAAGCTGGGGATCGAGACGGTT
>JAIVIG010000308.1:2838-10758 GCA_020200675.1 Actinomycetota bacterium | reverse complement strand
TCTAACTTGAACTCTCTGGTGTGGTTTCTCCTCAATCTCTTCTCCTTCATCCGGATCGAACTCTACATCCGATTCATGGAGAAGTTGACTAACGGAGTTGTCCGGTGACAGGGGTTCACTCCACAGGTTAGTCGACGCGTTGCTCTAAGCGCGTGATCTGCTCGCGCAGTTCCTCTATCTCTTGTTCGAGGTACTTCTCCCGGCCGCGGACTCGCGTGTAGCCGGACTCGAGGACGAGGCCGAGGCCGTCGACGGCGCGGATGGCGGTTTGGCCAACGAAGCGGGCCGCGTCGCCGAGGCTGCCCAGGGTGGATTTGCCGGCGGAGCGAGCCGTGGGGGTGGCGGCGAAGAAGCCGACGGCGAAGCCGGTGGTGGCCCCTACGGCCGTCCCGACAAGGAATTTTGTCGACCCTTCGCCCAACTCTCAGGCACTCCCCTCGGCGCACGTGGCTTGACCGCGCCAGTGTAGCACAGGGGTTCGGCGTCGCCTCCGTACGACTACCCCGGGTTATACTTGCGAGGGATGCTAGAGATGGAGAAGAGGGAGCTGTTGAGGGGCCTGCCGGCCGTGGATGCCGTGCTGCGGGAGCCCGCCGCCGAAGTCCTCGTCTCGCGCCACGGCGCGAAGGCGACCACCGCCGCCGTTCGGGAGGCGTTGGGGAGGGCGCGACGGGAGATCCTGGCCGGCGCAGACCCCAAGATCTCCGGGGAGACCGTGCTCGCCGTGGCCGCGGAGCTCCTCGAAGGACGTGGGCTCCGTCGTGTGGTGAACGCGACGGGCGTGGTTCTGCACACCAACCTGGGCCGGTCGGTGCTCTCGGAGCGGGCGGTCGAGGCGGCGGTCGAGGCGGCTACCTCCTACTCGAACCTGGAGTACGACATCTCCGCCGGCAAGCGGGGCTCGCGCTACGATCACGCGGTGCCGCTCCTCAAAGAGCTCACCGGTGCCGAGGATGCGTTGGTGGTGAACAACTGCGCTGGCGCTACCCTGCTCGCCCTCTCGGCGGTGGTCGCCGGGAGGTCCGATGAAGAAGATGCCGATGCGTCCGGCGAGCCGGAGGTGATCGTCTCGCGCGGCCAGCTCATAGAGATCGGGGGCGGCTTCCGCATCCCGGAGGTGCTGGAGCTCTCCGGCGCTCGCCTGCGCGAGATAGGCACCACGAACCGCACCCGCCTCTCGGACTACGAGAGGGCGATAAACGAGAACACCCGCGCGATCCTGTGGGTCCACCCGAGCAACTTCGAGATACAAGGCTTCACCGAGTCCGTCGGAGTCGCCGAACTCTCGACTCTGGGGCCGCCGGTAGTGGCCGACGTGGGGAGCGGGGCATTGCTGCCGATAAGCGACGAGCCCAGGGTGGAGGCGGCGATCCGGGACGAGGCCGCGCTCACCATCTTCTCGGGAGACAAGCTCCTCGGCGGTCCGCAAGCCGGGATCGCCGTCGGCTCTGCGCGCTGGATCTCCGGCATGCGCCGCCACCCACTCGCCCGCGCCCTGCGCGCCGACAAGCTCTGCCTCGCTGCCCTCGAAGCTACCCTGGCCGCCTACCTGGAGGGGACGGCGGGGAATGAGCTCCCGACCGTGAGGATGCTCCATGCCCCAGCGGAGGAGATGAGAGAGAAGGCAAACCAACTGGCCGGGAAGCTCGTGCAGGTCGCTCCGAACCTCTCTATAGACGTCGTACCCTCGGTCGCCCGCAGCGGCGGAGGAACGTTGCCTCTCTACGAGATACCGTCCTACGCCGTGCGCCTAAAGGACGAAGCGGGCGAGGCAGAAGTTCTGGCGGAGCAGCTACGCGTGGCGGAGCCGCCGGTGATCGGCCGCGTGGGCGAAGAGAGGCTCTGGTTAGACGTGCGGACGCTCCTCGACGGGGACGAGGAGGCGATCCTGGAAGCGGTGGAGGTCCTGGATGGATGACCGGCCGATAACGCTCACCATCGGGACGGCCGGTCACGTGGACCACGGCAAGACCACGCTCGTGCGCTACATGACCGGCAAGGACACCGACCGTCTGGAAGAGGAGCACCGGCGCGGCATTTCCATCGTGCCGGGATACGCGGAGCTTGAGTTGCCAAGCGGCCGCCGAGCGAGCCTCGTGGACGTGCCGGGTCACGAGCGCTTCGTAAAGAACATGGTCGCGGGCGCGACCGGGGTGGACGCCTTCCTGCTCGTCGTGGCCGCGGACGACGGGGTGATGCCCCAGACCAGGGAGCACCTCGACGTGCTCCGCGTTCTGGGCGTCCGCCGCGGGGTCGTGGCGCTCACCAAGACGGACGCCGTGGACGAGGAGATGGTCGAGCTGGCGGAGCTCGACGCGGCAGAGCTGCTCGAATCAGCGGACCTCGAGGCCCCGATAATCCCGGTGAGCGGCGTGACGGGCGCGGGCGTGGATGAGCTCCGCGAAGCGCTCGACGAGCTGGCCGGGGGACCGGAGGACGGCGGCGTGGGGGCTCTGGCGCGGTTGCCGGTGGATCGGACGTTCGTGCTGAAGGGGATAGGGCTCGTCGCCACGGGGACGTTGTGGTCGGGTGAGATCCACCCCGGCGACACGCTCTACACCGCCGCCGGACGCCGTCCCCGCGTGCGCGGCATCCAGAACCACGCTCGGACCGCCGAGATCGCCCGCGCCGGCGCCCGGACGGCTCTGGACCTCGTCGGGATAGAGGCTGCCGAGTTGGAACCGGGAGACGTTTTGCTCTCAAGCCCCGTCCCGGCAACACGCGCCCTCGACACGCGCATCCAGCTCCTCGAGAGTGCGTTCCCCCTCAAGCACGGGATACGGCTCCGGCTCTACCACGGTACCCGGGCGACGAACGCTCGGGTCCGCCTCCTCGACCGCGGGGAGCTTCCGCCGGGGGCGAGCACGCTCGCCCGGCTCGTGTTGCAGGACGGTCTCGTCGCGTTGCCGGGCGACAGGTTCGTGCTGCGCTCCTCTAGCCCGCAGGTCACCGTCGGGGGCGGCGTCGTCCTGGACCCCGCACCGCCCGGGCGCAGGCCCGAACCGGGCTGGCTCGAGGCCCTGGAGAGTGAGGACTGGGCGCGCGTCGTGCCGCTCGCCCTCGCCCGCGCCCCCGGAAAGGGCATGACCGCCGAGGATCTGGCCCTCGTCGTGCCCGCGACTCCAGAACAGATAGCGGAAGTAGCCGGGGCCAACCCGGAGGTCGTCAAGCTCGGCGATCTCTACACCCTCGCTGGAGAGGTAGAAGCGGCGCGCGCCCGCTTGCTCCAGGCTTTGAAAGAGCGGGCGGAGGATCGGCCCGAGAGCCCGGAGCTCTCCGTGGCCGAAGCCCGGACCGCCACGGAGCTCGACGCCCGTTTGGCGGACGCCCTGATCTCGGCTCTCGCCGGCGGGGACGAGTCGGAGTGGCGGGTCGCCGAGGACGGCGTCGCCCTGCCGGACGCGGAGGGGGTACCCCCCGAGTTGGAAGAGGAGGCCGAAGGGCTTCTGGACGCTTTGCGACGCGCCGGGGCGGAGCCGCCCGCGGCGGAGGGGACGCCCGCCGCGCACCTCCTGCTCAAGCGCGGGGAGATCGTGCGGCTCGATGGAGGGCTCTTCGCTGCCTCCGAAGCGGCCGAGGCGGTATTGGATGAGGTAAAGACGGTGTGCCGGGAGGAGGGGGAGATCTCACTCGCCGGCTTCCGCGACCGGCTGGGCACCAGCCGCAAGTACGCCCAGGCCTGGCTCGAGTACGCCGACGACGCGGGCGTGACGCGACGGCTAGGCGACACCCGTGTCCTCACCCGCCGCTACCGTTAGGCGATGTATTAGAATCCAACGTACCCTTGGAATGCGTGGGCCTGGTGGCCCGGCCGGTCTTCAAAACCGGTTTGCGGCCGTAAGACGGCCGTGGCGGTTCGATTCCCCCGCATTCCGTATTAGCAGTCAGCCACCAGCAGTCAGCTGTCAGCAAAAGCAGGCTGACGCTACTATTGCCTTGATAACGTACCGTGAGCTAGCGTCGGTACGCCCGGAGTGACCGGGAGCGACGTCGAACCAAGCTGATAGCTGAAGGCTGACTGCTGACAGCTACGAAGCCGAAGGCTTCGTGATTAACTTGCCGTAGGTTTTGCGCGTCGTCAGGAGCTCTAGCTTCTGTGGCACCTCTTCGAAGGGGACCGTTTCGAAGATGAGCGGGTCTATTTTGCCTTCCTCGTAGAGACGGACGAGGGCGTCGTGGGTCTCTACGATGAGCTCGGGTATTTTGTTGTTGTAGAGTCCCCAGTGGAGGCCGACTACCGAGTAGTTTTTTACGAGGAGGTGGTTGGTTGGGGCTTCGGCGATCCTGCCGCCGGTGAAGCCCACGATGACGATGCGCCCTTCGAAGGCGACGCACCTTCGCGAGAGGTCGAAGACATCGCCGCCCACGGGGTCGAAGATTACGTCCGCTCCGTGACCTTCGGTCGCTTCCTTGACGACGTCCACGAAGTTCTCCTGTTCGTAGTCCACGGCGATCTCGGCCCCAAGCTTGCGGCATATTTCGACCTTCTCGGCGCCTCCGGCCGTGGAGATGACGCGCGCTCCGGCGGCTCTTGCGAGCTGTATGGCCGCCGAGCCCACGCCGCCCGCGCCCGCGTGTACCAGGACCGTCTCGCCCTCGGAGAGGTACGCGCGGCGGTGCAGGCCGAAGAAGGCGCTCTGGTAAGCGACGTGCAGGGCGGCGGCGGCTTCGGGAGGCATGTCATCGGGGATCGGGAAGATGCCGCCTTGTGCCGGGACGGTGACCTTTTCGGCGTAGCCGCCGCTCGGGAAGGGCGTGGCGATCACGCGCAGGCCCTCCTCCAGATCCACACCCTCCCCGACCGCGACTATGGTGCCCGTAGCCTCCCCTCCCGGCGTAAACGGAAGCTCGGGGCGCTCCTGGTACTCTCCCCTGCACAGGAGGGCATCGAAGAAGTTCAAGGCCGCCGCTTCGACCTCGACGACTACCTCGCCCGGACCGGGTTCGGGTTCTTCCACCTCCTCTAGCTTTAGAACTTCCCAAGGGTCTCCGAGTTCGTGTACTTGCCAGGCGCGCATGTCGAGCCTCCTTTTACTCTCCCTGTAAGGGTCCGAGCTTACCAACTCTCGTCCGGCGAGGCCAGGCGTCCGCATCTTTGCTGGCGCGGGTCCCGGGCCGCTGGTAAGCTCAGGGCGGACTCCCCGGATACAAGCGTGACGTAGGAGGAAGAGAGATGTTGCGGGTACGGGATGCTATGACGCGGGACGTGGTAACGGTTGGGCCGGAGGAGAGCGCCGCCCGGGCGTGGGGGCTGTGCAGGGAGAGGAACATCCGGCATCTGCCCGTGATAGAGGGTGGGCGTCTGGTCGGCATAGTCTCGGATCGCGACTTGAGGGACTTGAGCCCGCCGAGGGCCACGACCGACGAGGAGAACACTTTAGGGTGGGTGCAGATACGGGACATGATGAGCATCGGAGTCGTCACGGCGCATCCTCTCGACACCATAGAGCACGCGGCGAAGGTGATCTACGAGAACAAGTTCAACTGTCTCCCCGTGGTCGCCGACGACGAGCTCGTCGGCATCATCACCTCCTCGGACCTCGTGCGCACCCTCGTGGAACTCACCGGGGCGCATGGGGAAGGAAGCTGGATCGAGGTCGAGGTTCCCAACGAGCCCGGCCAGCTGGCGAGCATAACCGAGGTAATTCGGGACCGGCACGTCAATATAGCCAGTGTCTTTCTCGGCCCGGCCAGCCGCGAGGCCTATCGCGCCATAGTGCTCCGCCTCGAAACCACCGATCCCACGAGCATCGCCGAGAGCCTCACTACCGCCGGCTACGCCGTTACCGTCACCGAGTCGACCGGCTCCTCCGGACGCTACCTCGAACGGAGGTAGGGAAAGCTCGAAGTCAGCCTGTCCCTCGGGCTACAGGATAGGCGGCCAGAAGCAGCAGAGATCGAGCAAGGTGCCTGTTCGGAAGGCGATCTACGCGCCGGCGATGCGCTCGCGGCGTCGAAGCAAATCGCAAGCGACGTGGTCCCTCGCCGTCGTAGGCTTCTGGAGTGAATTCAGGAGAACCGCGTAAGATCACGCCGGAGATGGGCGAGAAGTGGTGTTTGGTAGCACGACGTCGCTGTAGAGCGGGGGCCGTGATGAGCCGGAGAGTGCTCTTGATCATCGTCGCTGATTTCCTGGTTGTCATCGGGCTGCTCTTTATCCCCGCGGGGACCGTGGGCTGGGTCGCGGGATGGATATTCGTGGCGCTGCTGTGCGGCATTACGCTGCTGGTAGTCCGCATGCTGGTTAGGAACGATCCCGAACTCTTGCAAGAGCGGATGTCCTCCCCGATACAGAGGAACCAGCCGCTTTGGGACAAGATATTTCTACCCGTGCTTATGCTACTCTTTATTGCCTGGCTGATACTGATGCCCCTGGACGCCGTGAGGTTCGGCTGGTCGGACGTGCCGGTCTGGCTACAGGTCCTGGGAGCCCTGGGGATCATGCTCTCGTTCTACGGCATGTACCTGGTCTATCGGGAGAACGCGTACCTCTACCCGGTGGTGAAGTTGCAGGAGGAGCGGGGACAGAGCATGGTGACAACCGGTCCGTATCGGTACGTGAGGCACCCCATGTACGCCAGCGGTCTCATACTTTTCCCGGCCACGGCCCTCCTGCTTGGCTCCTGGCTGGGACTCCTCCTCTCGCCGGTCCTGATGGCTCTGATAATCCTGAGGACGGCCCTGGAGGACCGGATGTTGAGGGACGGGTTAGCCGGGTACGCCGGGTACGCGCGGACCGTGAGGTACCGTCTCGTCCCGCGCGTTTGGTGAACACGGGGATGAAGATGGCCCAAAGGGTGTAGGAAAACCGAGGTCACCCCGAGGAGTGGCGCGTGGAGATGAAGCTGGCCGACTCGATCTCGGATCCCACCTCCCTGGTGCAGCGACGGGCCAATCGGACCTCGGGGCTTCATCCACCCTGACCCAAAGCGAAGAGGATGCAAACGAGGATCAGCAGCGCCGTAGTTAGCACCGTGAAGACGGTTGTGTAAGTTCGACTCATGTCTTACCCCTCGGCAATCAAACCATACCGAACCGCTCGGAGTGGACCCTCCTCTTGGGTACCCCGAGGTGAACCAGGGCGCCCTCCGTAGCGTCCATCATCGAGTCGGAGCCACAGATGAAGTATTGCAGGTGCTGGTACCGCTCGGGCAGGTGCCTTGCAAGCACCGCTGCTTCTATGCGGCCCTCTTCGCCCTCCCACCCCTCGGGCGGACGGCTAAGGACGTGCACCACCTCCAAGTTGAGCCTACCCTTGAGCTCCTCGAACTCCTCGCGGAAAGCGACGCCCTCGCACTCGCGGTTACCGAAGAACAGGTAACAAGGCCTGAGGTCGTTCCGGTCGGCCAACGTGCGGAGCATGCTCATCAGCGGGGTGATACCGACTCCGGCGCCGATAAAGACGAAGCCAGGTCCGTCGTGGCGGTCCATGGTGAACGCGCCGTGCGGCCCGTCCAGGTAGGCGGTGGCGCCGGGCTTGAGGTGGCCTACGTTTCGGGTGAAGTCACCAGCGGCCTTGATGCTCAGGGCCACCCGCTCGCTCTTCTTCGGCTGTTTTCACGAGGCTACGTGCCTGGCGAGCATCGAGGGGGGCGAAGAGTACGTCCACCACTACGGCAACCGGCCGGACGAGGTCTTCGACCTGTCGAAGGACCCTTTCCAGCAGAACAGCCTGGCGGACGAATACAGTCAGGAAGAGCTAGACAGGCGGCGCGACGATCTCCTCGAGTGGCAGGCGAGGGTCAACGCCGCGTACGCCTCGACGGACCGGTAGTACCCATCTCGCGGAAGTTCCTATGAGAACTATGGGGGTCGCTAAAGGCCCTCATACGAAAGGGAAGTAACCCAGAAACGCAGCTTACTTACTTCCCGGCGGGGTGTGCTCGCTGGCGCTACGAAGCGGACGGCGAGAGGAGGTAG
>JAIVIG010000308.1:0-2779 GCA_020200675.1 Actinomycetota bacterium | reverse complement strand
GAGTGAGCCGGTCTACGACGAGCTGTATGCCGAGTACGAGCGGGGATGCCGAGGAGGAGATCTCCAGGCTCAGGTCGAGGGTTCAAGAGGCTCGCGCCGTGATTGGAGGGACGCTGGGCGATACGAGCCTCGACCAGCGGGGTTCGGTCTAGAAATCCCAGACGGAGGAGCGCAGGAACATCTCTTCCGGGCAACCCGTGGACAGGTACGGTAGCAGTCTCTAAAGTAGGTGCGAGCCTCTCTGTCGCGTAGTCTATGAAAATACATACCCTCCTCACAGGCGAACCTGAGCTTCCGAGACGAAGATGGACGTGATGAGCGCAAGCAACAGGAGAGGGTAGCGCCATGTGGTGTTGGATCGCGACCCCATCTACGAACGAGAAGGGGCCGCCCTCGAAGGGCGGGTAATGCACAGAAGTGTGTATAGATCCCCGCGCGTCCAACGCGAAGAATAGTGTCGGCAATCGGTCAGGAAATCGGGAGGCAAACACGATGGAGAAAGACGGAGCAAAGAAGGACGGGAGCGGCGTTCCGAGGATACGCTACCTCAGCCGGCGCGAGATGCTCGCCCTCATAGGCTCGACCGCGGCGGCCGTGACCTTCGCGGGTTGTGGTGGATCCGAGCAGTCCGGGCAGCCCGGTGCGGGGGAGACGACGGGCGGATCTACGAGCGCGGCGGGCGGTTCGACGGGTGGTGAGACGACCGGGGCGGCAGCGGAGACGGCCTCTACTACTTGCGTGGTGAAGCCCGAGCAGACGGAGGGGCCGTACTATGTGGACGTGGGGCTCGACCGCTCCGACATCCGCGAGGAGAGGGAGGGCGTCCCATTGGAGCTGACGTTCAACGTCTCCCGGGTAGACCAGGGCGAAGTCTCCGCCTGTGGCCCCCTGGCCGGCGCGCTAGTGGACGTCTGGCACTGCGACGCTTTGGGCGTGTACTCGGGTGTCGAGGACAACGCCGCCGGAGATTTCGACACCCGGGGGCAGACGTTCCTGCGCGGCTATCAGGTAACGGACGATAATGGGGTGGCGAGGTTCACGACGATCTACCCAGGCTGGTACCGGGGCCGAGTCGTTCACATCCACTTCACGATCCGCGACAGCGCGGAGTCCGAGCAGGGCTACGAGTTCACGTCGCAGCTCTACTTCGACGACGCCCTCACGGATCAGGTCTTTGCCGAAGGGCCGTACGCCGAGAAGGGGGAGCGCGACCAGAGGAACTCAACCGACGGTATCTACCAGGGCGGCGGGGACGAGATGCTGCTCGCGCTGACCCCAAACGGGCAGGGCTACGCGGCGACGTTCGATATCGCGCTCGACACTACCTACGCGTAGACAAAGGAGGAACCAAATGGCTTCTTCGCACGCCTCCGCTAGAGTCGTCGTGGGGATCGGGATCTTCTTGCTCGCCCTGGGCACGGCGGCCATCCACCTGTACCTGGGGCTCAGCTTCGGCAACATGCTGTTCGTCCTGAACGGGCTGGGTTACCTGGGGCTCCTGGCGGCTTTGCAGTTGCCGATCCCGCAACTGGCACGCTTTCGGCCCATCGCGCGATGGGCCCTGGCGGGCTACACGGCGCTGACGATAGTACTGTATTTCATCGACAACCCGGGCATGACCATCGGCTACGTCGACAAGGCCATCGAGGTGGCCCTGATCGCGCTACTCCTCGCCGATGCCTACAGAGCGCGCGCCGAGCCCTCCGGCGAGGTGCCCGGACCGCGCACGACAGCCCTGTAATGACACGCCTGGAGACCGGGCCTTGCCGACGTTGGTGTCGAGGCTGTCCCGAGCTGCTCGGTTCTGACAACAACGTGAGACTCTAAGAAAGGGAACCGTGTGAAGTCGAATTACGCAAGGTTGGTTAGCCGCACGCTCGCGATCTCTCTGCTCGCTGCGCTCCTGGCCGGTTGCGGCGCCGGGGAGCAGTCTTCTCAGGGAGAGCAGACCACTCAAGAGGAATCTACTGCCGCGACGACCGGGGAGTCCACGACCGCGCAGGGAAGCGATGCGACGTCCCAGACGGTTGCGGCGGCCGAAGGGTTCCTTGCGACGCTGGACGACGCGCAGCGCGAGCAGGCAAGCTTCGACTTTGACGACGAGCTGAAATCTAACTGGACCAACGTTCCCACCTCGGACGAAGAACGCAACGGCGTGTCGTTCGGCGACATGACGGAAGAGCAACGACAGGCCGCGATGGCGATCCTGGAGGCGGGGTTGAGCGAGGAAGGTTACGAACAGACCGTCGGCACCATGGTAGCCGATGAGGTACTGGCGAGCGAAGGCGGCGGCGGCGGTTCGCAGTTCGGAATAGATCGTTACGTCGTCGGGATCTTCGGCGTCCCCTCGGAGACCGACCCCTGGATGTTGCAGTTCGCCGGCCACCACCTCGTGCTCAACTTGACGGTCGCCGGGGAAGACAACGTGCTGACGCCGAGCTTCGTGGGCGTCCAACCGTCGGAGTTCGAGCTCGACGACGTGAACGACCTGGCATTCGAGCCAGCCAGCGTACTCGATGGCGAAACGGTGCGCCCGATGGGCGACGAGAATGACCTGGCGTTCGATCTGATGAACGCCCTCGACGCAGAACAGCAGGATCAGGCCACCTTGGACTACGAGCTCTCCGACGTGGTCCTGGGCCCTGGCGAGGACGGTAGGGTGCTGGAACCGGAGGGCATCCCCGCCTCCGAGATGACCGCGGACCAACAGACCCTGCTGCTGGACCTGGTGCGCGAGTGGGTCGGCATCGTCAACGACGAGGACGCCGCGGCCAAGATG
>JAIVIG010000307.1 GCA_020200675.1 Actinomycetota bacterium | reverse complement strand
TTCGTGGCCAGGTCGAGGACGGGACCTTCGAGTACCGCATCCGCGAGTTTACTTTTCAGGCGGACCGCTCGCTAGAGGACCCGCACGGATACAACGAGGAGATCCTGGGGGTGCTCTATGGCGATTAGGGTCAGGCAACCCGGCCTTTTGACCACCGTTCAGGACACGGGTCGCTTCGGGGAGTACGCTATCGGGATGCCCCCCTCGGGGGCGATGGACGTGTTTTCGTACCAGATCGGGAACTATCTGGTCGGCAACGAGGAGGGGGCCGCGGGGTTGGAGATCACGTACTTCGGCCCGGAGCTGGAGTTCACGGAGGATGCCGTGATCTCCGTAACCGGCGCCGAGATGCCGCCGAAGATAAACGGCGAGGAGGCGGCGACCTGGGAGGTGCTGCGGGTAAACTCCGGCGACGTGCTCTCCTTCGACTACCTGAAGAACGGCGCCAGGTCTTACCTGGCCGTGGCGGGGGGGATAGACGTCCCGGTCTTCCTGCACAGCCGTTCGACGTACACCCTGATCGGGCTGGGTGGCTACGAGGGGCGCGCCCTGCAAGAGGGCGACGAGCTAGAGATAGGGGAGGCCGGGGACTCTGACGGGCGTGTCGGTATGGCCGTCGCGCAAGAGCAGATCCCGGCTTACTCCAAGGAGACGGAGCTGCGCGTCATCATCGGCCTCGCCAGCTACCGGCTGACCGAGGAGAGCATGGAGGAGTTCCTGAACACTGAGTGGACGGTCACGCCGGACGCGGACCGGGTCGGCTACCGCTACAAGGGCGGCGAGCTGGGGTTCATCGAGCGCGAGCAGCCCGCGGGTGCGGGGGCAGACCAGGCCAACGTGGTGGACTTCGGCTACCCGGTCGGCTCCATCCAGGTGCCCGGCGGTGTCGAGCCGATAGTGCTGACGAACGACGCCGTCACCGGCGGAGGCTACGCGACCATCGGCACCGTCATAAGCGTGGACCGCGACAAACTCGCCCAGACAAAGACCAACGACAAAACTCGGTTCCGTTCCGTGGACCTCGACGAGGCGCTCGAGGCCCGCAAGCAGAGGCGGCAACAGATGGAGGAGATAAAGGGCTCACTGACGTGAGCCCGCAGTCAGCTTTCAGCAATCAGCCTTCAGCAGGGAGTTGGTAGTTCGGTACTTCTGCAAAGAGATCGGTTCTCGGGTTGTTGGAGAAGGGGAAAGATGCTCAGGTCGAAGTGAGTAACAGAGCAGAAAAAGCTGACTGCTGAAAGCTGACGGCTGACTAGCTGCCGACCGAAGGGAGGCACCATGCAAATAGACTTCAACTGCGATATGGGCGAGAGCTTCGGCCCTTACAGCTTCGGCGCCGACGAGGAGCTGATGCGGTACATCACTTCCGCCAACGTTGCGGGCGGCTTCCACGCGGGCGACCCGCACGTCATGCGCAAGACCGTGGCTTTGGCCAAGGAGCACGGCGTCGCCGTGGGCATCCACAATGGCTACCGGGATCTCGTGGGCTTCGGGCGCGTGGAGATGTCCGTTACGCCGGAGGAGGTCCACGACGAGCTTATCTACCAGCTCGGCGCCCTGCGCGAGTTCGCTCGCTACTACGATATGGAGGTCCAGCACGTAAAGCCCCACGCCTCCCTGTACATGACCGCTGCCCGTGACGAGGAGATCTCGCGCGCCATCATCGAGGCTATCCAGAAGGTCGACCCGGACCTCGTCATCTACTGCATGCGGGCGTCGGCGACCTACGAGGTTGCCAAGAAGATGGACCAGCCGGTCGCGACCGAGTTCTTCGCCGACCGCGACTACAACGACGAGGGTCAGATCGTCTTTACCCGCAAGGTGACCGACGAGCTGGACCCGGAGGAGGTAGGCGACAGGGTCGTCCGGGGCCTGACCGAGGGCAAGGTCACCACCGTGAACGGCAACGACATAGATATCCCCTCGGACTCGGTCTGCGTCCACAGCGACACCCCTGGCGCCGCGACGCTGGCCGAGGCGATAGTCCGGAAGCTCGGGGAGAACGACATCGAGGTCCGTCCCCTCGGGCGCGCCGAGCAGAGAGTAGGGAGTAGGGAATAGGGAGTCAGGAGTCGAGAAAAACACTACTCACTCCGACCGAAGGGAGCGCTACCTTGGCCGACAACACCATCAAAGCCCAGATGCCCGGCACCTTCTACCGCCGCCCCGACCCCGAGAGCGACGTCTACGTCGAGGAGGGCGATGAGGTCTCGGCGGGGGACACCGTCGGGCTCATAGAGGTTATGAAGTCCTTCCACGAGGTAAAGGTCGAGGAAGACGGCACCGTCTCGAAGTTCCTCGTGGAGAACGAGGACGCCGTGGACGCGGGCCAGGATCTCGTCGAGCTAGAGTAGGGCGGCTGTGCCATAATTCACCTGGCTGAACCTGTGTAGTCATAACAGCCAATACCAACAAAGGAGAAACATGTCTTCGCTAGCCACCCAACCGCGCACCACGCTTGTGGACGTTCTGTTGCCGCGTTCGCGTTCATGGCTCTTTGATATCGTGCTGGTCGTGGTTTTTAGCGCCTTCGTGGCGCTCTCAGCACGGGTTGCGATCCCGTGGTGGCCGGTGCCGATGACGCTGCAGCCCCTCGCGGTGCTCTTCACCGGCGCGGTGCTCGGGAGCCGGCGCGGCGCCCTGGCGCTACTCTTGTACCTGGCCGAGGGCGCGGTCGGGCTGCCCGTCTTCGCGGCCGGCGCTGGCATCGCTTATATGCTGGGGCCGACCGGCGGCTACCTCGTTTCGTACCCGGTCGCAGCGGGTCTGGTGGGTTGGCTGGCGGAACGCGGCTGGGACCGGAAGCTGGTGTGGACGGCGGCGGCGATGACGCTGGGCCTGCTCGTGATCTACGCTTTCGGCGTGGTTTGGCTCGCCGGCTTCTTGGGTGACCTGTGGACCGCGCTAGTCCAGGGGATGCTGATCTTTATCCCCGCCGACCTGGTCAAGATCGCCATAGCCACGCTCGCACTGCCCGGCGGATGGGCACTGGCCCGCCGGGGCGGCGGCCGATCCCAATTCGGGGAGTAGAATCAAGCACTGCGGAGAACGAGGAGGCCCCTGGGTCTCGAAACCATAGTAGCTCTGTAGCCGACCGCAAGAGCAAGAAACAACAGCCACCGACCGGCCTCTGCCTGGCGCGGTTGTAGGAGCATAAAGAGGGCCGGGGCTGTCAGGTCCCGGCCCTCGCGCGTAGCCTTCACCTGGCCTCTGATCCAATCGCAACCGCACCCGTAGCTTCTTTACCGGGCGACCCTGCTCCTCGACTTTAGCCATTTGAGAGTGAAGGGTAGGGTACGTTCGTCACCGCAATCTGCCAAAAGAGGTGATCGAAGTGCATACCCTACCAACCACGATGATACGGATTTTGGCCCCACTCGCGCCACTTTTCTCAAAGCGCGTCTGGCACCATGCCCAAGTGCTTCTGGCGGGCGCAATCCTCACTCCGGGCCGACGAACGGTCAGCTCGGCCTTACGTGCAATCGGGGTCACGGGGGCTTGGACCAACACAAGCGGTTCCATCGTTACCATCGGGTGCTCAGCCACGCTAGTTGGTCCAGCCGTGAAGCGAGTCGTATCTTATTGGGATTGCTCCTAGAGGCGTTTGTCGGAGAAGGTCCACTCATCCTCGGCATCGACGAGACGTTGGAGAGGCGTTGGGGGAAGAAGATCTCTGCCAAGGGTGTCTACCGAGATCCGGTTCGCTCCACCCACGAAAACTTCGTGAAGAGCAGCGGGCTGCGGTGGGTGTGCGTAATGCTATTGGTGGAGATCCCTTGGACCACGCGAGTTTGGGCCTTGCCGTTTCTGAGTGCTCTGGCTCCTTCCGAGCGCTACGCTGCCCAGCGGGGCAAACGGCACAAGAAGATAACCGAGTGGGCCTGGCAGCTGCTCTTGGAGGTAAGGCGCTGGTATCCAAAACGCGAGATCGTCGCGGTGGCAGACAGCGCCTATGCCTCTCTCAAGCTGCTCTTTCGTTGCCGAAGCTTGAGCAGGCCCGTGACCTTCATCACCCGACTTCGGCTGGATGCTGCCCTCTACGAGAGCCGGCTCCTCCACGCCGTCGTGGGCAGAGAGGAAGGCCTCGCCTCAAGGGCGAGCGCTTGCCCAACCTTTCGGTAGTGGCCGAAGATCCTGCCACCGTTTGGAAGCCCACCAAGATCGCTAATTGGTATGGGAGCGGGGAGCGTATGGTCGAGATCTCTTCTGAGACAGCCGTGTGGTACAGCACGGGCTTATTCGCCGTACCCCTGCGCTGGGTTTTAGTGCGCGATCCACAAAAAGAGTTCAAAACCCAGGCCCTTCTGTGTACCGACCTTGAAGCCGATCCGCAGAAGATCCTCTCCTGGTTTGTGATGCGCTGGCAGCTGGAGGTGACCTTCCAGGAGATGCGTAGGCATCTGGGATTCGAAACGCAGAGGCAGTGGTCAGAGCTGGCGATAAGGAGGACCACACCGGCGCTGTTGGGGCTGTTCTCGCTCATCACTTTGTTAGCGCATAGCCGGATGGCACAGGCGGCGAGCGTCTTTAGGCAGGCGGCCTGGTACCACAAGAGACATCCTACCTTCGCTGATGCGCTCGCCGCGGTGCGCAAGGAGTTGTGGGCTCAGGAGGAGACTTTTTACGGCTCGCCCGCGGATACCGAGACGGTAAAAGTCCCACGTGCCTTCATGGAACGCTTGACCGATGCGCTCTGCTATGTAGCGTAATGGCTAAAGTCGAGCTGCTCAAGCCCTTCGGAAATCCGGTTGCGTCTCCGTGCCGTGCTCCCGCGCCTTTGCGTAGTCGGCCGCGATCACCGCGAACGTCGCTGCGAAGAGGACGAGATCCTTCAGCAAGAACTGCCCGGCCATGTTGAGGAACGGAAAGCCCGTCACCGCCGGGGAGATCACGAAGATCGTCAGCGTCCCGGCGAAGAGCGCCAGCACCAACAGCCCCGCGTAGCGGACGCCGATTCCGAGGATCAGGGCGAGCGCGGCAAGTATCTCGAACACACCGAGTACGTAGACGAACCCCTCGAAGGCGAGGAAAGGCAAAGACGCCCCGAGTAGCTCCACGATGGGGCTGGGGTCCACAAACTTCAAGGCGCCTATCCAGAGTAGGATGATGCCGAGGCTGATCCGCAAGAACGGCGCCGCGATCCGCTGCACGGTAGTGAATAGGGTGTCCATCTAGTGCTCCTCCTTAGAGATCTTCATCGAAGTCCTGCGACACCGCCGCCGGCGGAGCCGCCAATAACATTGACTTCTTCGATTACTATCGCTCCCTTTCCTCGTCGATATCCGGTGGTACTGCTTACGTGATGATTGATACTCGGACGTCTTGGGCGGCGCAAGGGTTTCGAAGCGGTTTTAAGGCTTGCTTAAGCGACACCTAAGCTCTGTGTAAGCAATAGACCAGAAAGCCTCTGTCGGAGGGCGCGAGTCTCCCACGGAGCTCCTGGTCGGGGGGCCACGGGCCGTTCCGGTTTTCGTCGTTTGCGGCGGATTGGGGAGGCTTGCATAATCCGCGTTGGGAACAGGCGATACGTGTACGGGGAACGCGGTGTAGGGTAGTCCTCCGGGGAAGGAGCTGTGGCATGGCCGAGACGGTCGAGCGGTACGTGGGGAGCAGCGTCCCGCGCAAAGAGGATCCAGCCCTTCTCACGGGCCGCGCTAACTGGACGGACAACATCAAGCTCCCGGAGATGCTGCACGTAGGCGTGCTCCGCAGCCCCTACGCGCACGCGGAGGTGACGCGCGTGGACGTCTCGGGCGCTCTGGAGCAGCCGGGCGTCGTCGCGGCTTTTACCGGCGAGGACCTGGCGGACGAATGGGCGGTTGGCATCCCCTGCGGCTGGCCGGTCACGGAGGACATCAAGGTGCCGGACCACTGGCCCCTGGCCCGGGGCGAGGTGAACCACGTGGGCGACGGGGTGGCCGTCGTCGTCGCGATGGACCGCTACAAAGCCCAGGATGCCCTGCAGTCCATCGAGGTCGACTACGAGCCGATGGACGTGGTGGTCGACGTGGAGGCTGCCCTGGAGGAGGGGGCTCCCCTGGTGCATGAGCAGTTCGGCACCAACGAGTGCTACACCTGGACGCTCGCGACCGGGGACGTCGAGGACGCCTTCGGCAGGGCGGACGTGGTGGTGAGCGAGCGTTACGTGCAGCAGCGTCTGATCCCGAGCGCCATCGAGCCGCGGGCCGTGGTGGTCCAGCCCGAGCCGGCTCACGGCGGCTTCGTCGTGTACACCTCAACCCAGGTCCCGCACTTCGTCAAGGACGTGCTCGCGGCGATGTGCGGGGTGCCGGAGAACAAGCTGCGGGTCGTGGCGCCGGACGTGGGCGGCGGCTTCGGTTCCAAGCTGAACGTCTACGCCGAAGAAGCCCTGGCGCTGGCGCTCGCCAGGAGGCTCGGCGTGCCGGTCAAGTGGGTCGAGGACAGGTCGGAGAACCACGTGGCGACCATCCACGGCCGGGGGCAGGTGCAGTACATGGAGCTCGCGGCGAAGCGGGACGGTGAGATCCTGGGGATGAAGGTGAAGCTCGTCGCGGACATGGGCGCCTACCTGCAGCTCCTGACCCCGGGCATCGCCGTCCTCGGCGCCTTCACCTTCCCCGGCCTCTACTCCTTCGGGGCCTACTCCTTCGAATGCACCGGGGCCTTCACCAACCTCACCCCGACCGACGCCTACCGCGGCGCGGGGCGCTCGGAGGCGGCGTACGGGCACGAGCGGATCTTGGACGCCCTGGCGCGCGAGCTGCGCATGGACCCGGCGGAGCTGCGCTTGAAGAACCTCATGCCGCTGTTCGACGAGCCGACGACCGCCCCCGCGGGCGTCCAGTACGACTCCGGCGATTACGAGGCGTGCATGCGCAAGGCCCTGGATCTGTTCGACTACGACGGGATGCGCGCCGAGCAGAGCCGGCGCCGGGATGCCGAGGACGTAAAACAGGTCGGCATCGGCATCGGCAACTTCACCGAGAGCGGCGGCCTCTCGCCCTCGAAGATCGCCGCCGGCGTCCGGCTGCAGAGCGGGGGATGGGAGGCGGCGAACGTGCGGGTGCTCATGACGGGCAAGGTCGAGGTCGTTACCGGCACCTCGCCTCATGGCCAGGGCCACGAGACCTCCTGGTCCCAACTCGTGGCCGACGCCCTCGGCGTGGACGTGGACGACGTGGAGGTCCTGCACGGCGACACGTCCGTCTCTCCCCTGGGCCGCGACACCTACGGCTCCAGAAGCCTCTCCGTGGGCGGCGTGGCTGTGCACCTCGCGTGCGAAAAGGTCGTCGAGAAGGCCAGGAAGGTAGCGGCGCACATGCTCGAGGCCGCCGAGGACGACATCGAGTTCGAGGGCGGCAGGTTCAGCGTTGCGGGCTCGCCGGATCTGAACGTAGCGATTCAGGACGTCGCGGCGACGGCGTACCTGGGGGCGGACCTGCCGGAGGGGATGGAGCCGACCCTCGACGAGAGCATGGTCTTCGACCCGCCCAACTTCACCTGGCCCTACGGGACACACGTCTGCGCGGTCGAGGTGGACACCGAGACCGGCAAGGTCTCCATCTTGAAGTACGTCGCCGTGGACGACTGCGGCCCGGTGGTCAACCCGAAGATCGTGGAAGGCCAGTTGCACGGCGGCATCGCCCAGGGCATCGCCCAGGCCCTGTACGAGGGCGTCGTCTACGACGCGGACGGCAACCTGAAGACCGGCACGATGATGGACTACATGATCCCCGGCGCGCCCGAGATCCCCAACGTCGTCCTCGACCGTACCGAGACGCCCTCCCCGTCGAACCCGCTGGGGGTCAAGGGTATCGGCGAGTCGGGGGCGATAGCCTCCTCCCCGGCGGTCATCAACGCCGTCATAGACGCGCTCGCGCACGAGGGCGTCACCCACGTGGACATGCCCGCCTCGCCGATGCGAGTGTGGCAGGCGTTACTGATCTGTGCGGAGG
>JAIVIG010000515.1 GCA_020200675.1 Actinomycetota bacterium | reverse complement strand
TCGCAGAGTTGAGGATCGAGCTACGCAAGGCAAAGGAGCGGTTGAGACACAAGAAGCACGTCATCCTCGGCTGCATCCGGCAACCGGGCTTCGCGGTTTAGGTGTTTGAGCAGAGATCAGTAATGGGGGCGGGGGGACGAGTATAATACCGCCCGATGCCGGGGTTGAATGGGGATACGCTGGTGGTCTTTGTCTCGGACTCGCACATCGGGGGTGACCCGGGATGCGACGGGTTCGAGTCTCCCGAGGAGCTGAGCGCGCTGCTGGAGGAGCTGGCGGGGCGCGACGGCCCGGTCGAGTTGATCCTGGCGGGAGATCTCTTCGATTTCCTGCAGATAAGCCCGCCCCGGGGCGGCGTGGACCGAGCGGCCCTGACGATGGCGCGGCCAGAGTACGAGGTACTGTTCGCGGCGCTCGGGCGTTTCGCGAGCGGGGAGCAGAAGAGGGTGGTGTACCTGCCCGGCAACCACGACGCGGAGATGTGGTGGAACCCGAGGATACGGGAGACCTTGCGGGAGCGGGGGCTGGTGGACGAGTTCGCTCTCTCGTACGAAGCCTATTTCGAGGTCGGGGGGGAGCGAAGGGTTGTCTATTGCGAGCACGGGAACCAGTTTGATCCCGCGAATACCGTCGAGGATTATGGGGATGCCCTGGATACGCCGCTGGGACACCACGTGGTCACGGATTTTACGCGGCGGGTTGCGCCCTTCGGGGAAGTGTCGAGGGGGTTGGATCTCTCGGAGATAAAGAACGTCTACCCGCTGGTGGAGATACCGCGTTGGGTCGCGAGCCGCTACTTCTACGACGCCGTGGGGTTGGTGGCCGCGTATCTGCTCTTGCCGCTGCTGGTGGTGTACGCGGTCTACCGCGGGATCGCCTACCTGCTGGCGGTCACGGGCGGCGTGCCCGTGCGCTTCTTCCAGAGCTACCAGGAGCTGCCCCGCGTACACGAGTTCTTTCTGGACATCGGCCTCTTCGGGCTCGTGATACTGATTATCTTTGCGATCTTTTTTCTCGCGGTCCGGCGCGAGGTGCGGCACGTCTCGAGGGCGGTGAGCCTCAAGCAGAAGCCGCGCTACTCGCCGGCGGCCTCCTCGAAGGAGAAGGTACGGTCGGTCTTGAGGGGTGAGACCACGCCGCCGATGCTCCCTTCCGCGCGTCCGGAGGAGATAGGCGTGTTCGTGTCAGGTCACACGCATCTCCCTTCTCTGGACGAGGTGGAGAAGCCCGACGGGGGGCGTGTGGTGATGGTCAACTCCGGGTGCTGGTTGCGCCAGCTCCAGCCCGTCGCGCCGCGCCTCAAGGGCCCGCCGGTCTTCGTGTCGAAGTTCGTGCTCACCCACGTGCGGGTCTATGTGCAGGGATCCTCGTTACGCGTTGAGCTCTGGGAGCAGCCCAAGCCCGCCGAGCAGCGGCTGACGAGGATCGAACGTCTCCTCTCCTGGAGCCGCAGGCCTCCCCAACCGCCCGCGGACTCCAAGCCACGCTTGCAGGCCGCCTCGACGTTGTAGCCGTGTGTGGGCGAGAAGGTTAGGGTAAGGTAGAGTCTTGCGGTTGTTTTGCTATTCTTGCCATCGAGAGTTTGGGAGTGGTTTTGGCTAACAACGAGCTTGACAAGGAGTTCGTCGACAAGCAGAGAGAACGGCTCGAGGAGGACCAGCGGTCTCAGGCCGAAGATGAGGAAGACTTCACCGAGCACGACTCCGGGGACATGAGCCAGTCTCTGTTCGACCGCGAGATTGACGCTACCATCGAGCAGACGATAGAGAAGCGTTTGCAGTACGTGGATCGGGCCTTGCAGAAGGTAGAAGAGGGGACCTACGGTATCTGCGACGATACCGGAGAGCCCATACCGAGAGGCAGGCTGGAGGCGATACCAGAGGCCATCTACACAGTCGAGGCGCAGCAGCGGCGCGAGAGGGAGCGCCGCCCCCCGTTTTAGCTCCTTCGGGCGGTATAATGCCGGGTATGGAACGTTATTCTTCCCGGGCTCGGAGGCGCCGAGTTACGAGCCGATAAGGCCCGAGGGCGGGCTGTGGAGAATGGTGAAGCGTCTCCTGGCCCCGCTCGCGGCGATCGGGCTCCTGCTCGCCAAGTTCAAGGGGCTGTTGTTCCTCCTGCTCAAGATCAAGTTCGTCGGGACGGGGCTGTCGATGCTTGTGAGCGCCGGGGCCTGGGCGCTCGTGTACCCGGTGTGGTTTGCCGTGGGGCTGGTCGTCCTGATCTGGGTACACGAGATGGGGCACGTCTTGCAGCTCAGGCGGGAGGGAATTAGAGCCTCCGCACCGATGTTTATCCCGTTCCTCGGCGCGTTCATCGGGATGAAGGAGATGCCGAAGAACGCGCTCGCGGAGGCCCGGGTTGGGCTTGCGGGGCCGGTTTTGGGGTTGTTCGGGGGGCTCGCCACCGTAGGTCTCTACGCCCTGACGCTGAACCCCCTGTTCCTCGGGCTGGCCTTCTTCAATTTCCTGCTCAACCTGGTCAACCTGATCCCGGTCCTCCCGCTCGATGGTGGGCGGGCCGTGGGGGCGCTCTCGCCGGCGGTTTGGATCTTCGGGCTCGTTCTTATGGTGGCGCTCTCCGTAGTGGCGCCGTTCATGCTTTTCATCATGCTGCTCGCCGTGCTGCTCGGAGGACCGGAGCTGTGGCGTCGCTGGAAGATGCGCAACACGCCCGAGGGGCAGGCGTACCACAAGATAGAGACGCGCCACCGGATTATGATCGGGGCCGTATACGTCGGGCTGATCGTGGCGCTGGCGTTGCTCATGGCCGCCACGGCGGAGCCCGACCCGACGGGCGCGCTCGCGGCGGCATGAGGACGATCCTCTACACTGGTAAGGGCGGGGTCGGTAAGACGAGCGTCGCGGCGGCTACGGCGCTCAAGGCCGCCCACGCGGGGAAGAAGGTTCTCGTGATGAGCACGGACCCCGCACACTCTTTGTCAGATGCTTTCGATGAGGAGGTCGGGCCGGATCCGAAGGAGATGGCGACGGGGCTCTTCGCACAAGAGATGGACCACGGGCGCATGATCGAGGAGCACTGGGCGGAGATCCAGGAGTACATGACGACCTTTTTCGAGTGGCAGGGGACGAGCTCTCTGGCCGCCGACGAGCTGGCGATGCTGCCGGGGATGGACGAGCTCTTTGGCCTCTTGATGGTCCGGCGCCACCACGACGCGGCGCTCTACGACGCCCTGATCGTGGACGCTGCGCCGACGGGGGAGACGTTGAGGCTCTTGAGCTTGCCGGACCAGATGAGCTGGTACGTCGAGAAGATCTTCCCGGTCCAGCGGCGTGCGGCGAAGGTGATCCGCCCCTTCGCACGCCGGGCGAAGGTGAACTCGCTGCCGCCGCTCCCCGAAGACAGCTTCTTCGGGGCTCTGCAGCGCTTCTACGAGGCGGTCGTGGGCGTGGAGGACATCCTGACGGATGTCGAGAGGGCTTCCGTGCGGCTCGTGGCCAACGCTGAGAAGATGGTCATAGCCGAGGCGCGGCGCGCGTACACGTATCTGAACCTCTACGACTACCGGGTGGACGCCGTGATCGTGAACCGGCTGCTCCCGGACGAGGTCTCCGATCCCTACTTCGAGAAGTGGCGGGAGGCTCAGGGAAGGCACCTCGCCCTTATAGAGGAGTCGTTCTCGCCGGTCCCTATCTTCAAGGCGCGGCTCTTCGACAGGGAGATGTACGGTCTAGATGCGCTCGCGGCGCTTGCCGAGGACGTCTTCGACGACGAGGACCCCCTGCGAGTATTTTTCCGGGGAGCGGCGCACGACATCGTCAAGAGCAACGGCAGCTACGAGGTGGTCCTCAACCTGCCACTGGTCGATAAAAAGAGCGTGGACCTCTCGAAGAAGGGTACGGAGCTTCTGATACGGGTTGGAGGCTACAATCGGAACGTTCTGCTGCCGGACTCGATGGTGAGCCTTAGGGCGGCGGGCGCGAAGATCGAGGGTGACAAGCTCCGGGTGAGGTTGGCGAGTGATATTACCTCCTGATACGCCCGCAGAGCCGCGTCCGCGTCGTAGACGCTCCATACTGG
>JAIVIG010000241.1 GCA_020200675.1 Actinomycetota bacterium | reverse complement strand
CCGCAACACCTCCTCCGGCTCCTCGTCCACGAACACCCCGATCTTGAGCACCTCATCGGGGAGCGTGGCAGCTATCTCCCGCGCTTTTTCGACGCTCAGCTTGCGCGGGCTCTCGGCAAAGACGAGACCGACGGCGTCCGCGCCGGAGCCGGCCGCCATCCGGGCGTCCTGGAGGTTGGTTATGCCGCAAACCTTCACTTTGACCATAGGTTGGAGAGTTTACTCCTTTATTTAATACGCCGTTAATTTCTCGGGTCCGGTAGCGTGCTAGGGTGAAAACATGGCCGAACCAACCCTCGCTCTCGCGGTCGTAGCAGGCGTCGTGTCGTTCCTCTCGCCGTGCATGCTGCCGGTGATCCCCGCCTTCTTCGCCCAGCTGGCCGGCACGTCGCTCAAGGCTCCCGAACTCGAGCGTCGAGACGTGTTCTTCAACGCCGTTCTGTTCGTGGCCGGGTTCTCGACCGTGTTCGCCGTGCTGGGGGTGGTGCTGAACGCGGCCCTGCAAGGAGCGGCGACGGAGGTCCTGGCGTGGCTCTCGCGTCTAGCGGGGGTGATAGTCATCGTCCTCGGGTTGCACCTTACTGGGCTTCTCCGGGTGCCCATCCTTGACCGGGAGTACTCGATGAGGCCGGGGGCGCCGAAGAAGCCAGGCTACCTCGCCTCCGCCCTGTTCGGCGCGTCCTTCGCGGTCGCCTGGACGCCCTGCGTCGGTCCGATCCTGGGCAGCACGCTCGCGCTCGCCGCTTCCCAACCGGCGTCGGCCTTTCCTCTGCTGCTCGCGTACGCCTTCGGGCTCGGGACGCCGTTCCTGCTCGTCGGCCTCTTTCCTTCCCGGGCGTTCGCCTTTATCAAGAAACATCGCCGGGTGGCGAGTCGTCTCCATGCCGCGTTCGGCGTCGTCCTGATCGGGCTGGGCGTGCTCGTCTTCACCGGCAAGCTCGCCCTGCTCGCCAACTTCCAGCTACTGAGCGAGGTACTTCTATGAGATCGCTCGCGCCCAAACCCGTGCTGCTCGTACTGATGACCTTGCTGATCGTCGGCGCCATCGCTCTTATCGAGTTCCAGTTCGGCAGAGCCATCCCGGACGACACGCAGGCGCAGGTGGACCCGCCGCCCGCCGAGCCGGTCAGCGAACCGACCACCGAGCCACCCCGAACGGTCGAAGGCCAGTCGGCGGCGGAGAGGATCGCCAGCAAAGAAGCCGAGTTCTCACGGGCGAAGGAGATCATCGGCCCGACCGGTTTCATCAACACCGACGGCGTCTCGATTGGCGAGAACCTCGGCGAGAAGGTAGTCCTGCTCGAGTTCTGGACCTACAGTTGCTTCAACTGCCAGAACGTCCAACCGTACCTCAACGAGTGGCACGAGGAGTACGAGGACGATGGGTTGCTGGTCATCGGCGTCCACAGGCCGGAGTTCGAGTTCGAGAAAGACCCCGCCAGCGTCGAGAGGGCCGTCGAAGAGGCTGGCATCCGCTATCCCGTCGTCCTCGACAACAACAGCGCCACCTGGGATGCCTACGGGTTTAGATCACGTACCCAGCGGAATGAGTTCTTGGTCGTACCGCTTCTGGAGTGCCTTGATCTCTGGCTCGTCCGACGTAGCAAGCAGGGACTCCATCGCGCGGAAGTATTCGTGCTGATTGCCGTTGGGTGAGAAGACAAGTAGGACTCGCGCGTTCGCGCGGGACCGGTGTTGGAGAATCCATGGTGTACCCCTCGCGGGATAAAAGCCACGGAGCCCGCCTGACGAAGGTACTTTTCTCCCTCGACAATGAACTCGATCTCGCCTTCGAGGACGTAGATGGTCTCGTCCATCCGCCGATGAACGTGGTAGTCGACCGTAGCAACGCCAAGACCGAACTCGTACATCTCGAAGGCGTCACTCGACTGAGTTCCGGAGACGCGGCTCAAGATCGCGAAAGGGCCGACGGAGAAGCGCTCGCCTTCGGTCTGCGAAAGTATGGACGGTTCGTTGTTGTTCATGGCGCTCCCTCCTTGAGAACGAATGGAGTCTGCATTCGCTGCGGCTCGTCGCCTAACTAGCATTTATGCCGCCGTGTGCAGTATAGCGGCCCTTGAAAGAAGCCATGCCGTACTGTCCTATACACCGACTCAGCAGCGACCCTCTTGCTCACCGGGGTCTTCCCCACTTCTTGATGAAGTGCGCATGGTGATGCGCCTCGAGCATATAAGCCATCGGACGGAGGGATTCACACCTGCACTACGTCTCGGACTTCATCCGCTACCACAACCGCGTCGCTGGGATGCCTACGACCACCTCTACTGGCTGGCACGCTGCCTCACAGGCGCCGACGACTTCATCCGCTACCAGCACTTCGGCGAGGGCGCCTACGAAGAGAACGAAGAGGAGATCCAGGAGTTCCTATCCGAGAGAGACGAGATCTCGAGCTGAACGGTTCAATCCTCGATCCTGACCGGACAGACACTCTCCAGCTCGACGTCTACGAACGCTTGACCTGCTCGAAGCGCTTCGGCAGAAAGCAAGTATCTTCGGCCGTGAGCCTGCGCTAGCGACATTGTCCACCTCGGCTACTGTCACGAGCGCGCCGACGCAGATTGGCCCTCCCTAAGACCTTGACGTTAGTATGCCCACTCCTCATGAGCTAGGGGTGCCTGATTTAGCTCATCCCGATACAGCCGCCACTGTGGCATGAACTGATCCATCAGCGCCTTGAAGCGTTCGTTGTGGTGGCGTTCCAACAGGTGGACCATCTCGTGGACGAGGACATACTCCAGGCAATGGGGTGGTTTTTTGGCGAGTTCCAGGTTGAGCCAGACGCGGCAATCCCGGATGTTACAGCTACCCCACCTGGTTTTCATCTTCTTGATGCCCCAGTCAGCGACCCGCACCCCGATGACCGGCTGCCATTGGGCGATGAGGTCCGGCACAAGTGCCTTCATGTGCCGCCGATACCACTCGTTTAGCACCTGCTCGCGTTTGTCTCGACCGGTGCCGGGCCGGACCTGCATCGTTAGCTCCGTGTTGCCGTTGCAGCTAATGCGGCTCGGGCCGTTGTGCTCCAGCACGCGCAGGCGGTAGCGGCGCCCCAGGAAGTAGTGGCTCTCGCCGCTGACCATCTCTCGTTGGGACTGGCGCGGCTGGTTCGCGAAGGTGTTTTGGTGGCGTCGGATCCAACGGAGTTTGGAGACCACGGCGAGTCGCACGGCCTCATCGTCGATGCGCAACGGCGCCGACACGCGCACGCGGCCCTCCGGAGGGTAGACGGCCAGGTGCAGGTTCTTGATGGGCTTTCGTACAACCTCCACCGAGATGCCGCTGACCTCGATGATCTCCCGGCTAATACTCACGCTGGTTCTTTACAATCTCGAAAATCTCGTCCGTGCGGACCTCGTACTTCCCCAACTCCTCGCGCACGGCGTTGCGGACTTCCCTCTCCTTGAACCTGTTGCCGCGCCAGTCGTCCTTTCGGGTGTAGCGCACGGCAGTGTCCACGCGGATAGCCGCGGCCTCGTCGTGGTCCAGGTTGTCGTATAGCGCGCGCCTGGCGGGAGTGTTTACCGGACCCGGATACTCGCCGGCCCCGGAAGGCTCTTGCAC
>JAIVIG010000514.1 GCA_020200675.1 Actinomycetota bacterium | reverse complement strand
CGCCGGACGGGATTCTAATGGAGGGGGAACCGTCCGGCGTCGTGTATCTGCAATGTCTCTTTCCCCGCATGGGGGGCGGCTAAACACAGTTGCTACTTCCTAGAACACCGTCAAGCCGAAGTTCGCAGAATCTACCCTACAGCATCACTTATGTGCAACGACCTGCCAAACACTGCTTGGCACGTGCGTATTGAAGAGTAGAAGGGGCGGAAAGGCGCTCAAAGCAGGGCTAATGGCACCCAAAATCGAGGCCGCCGAGCAGATTAGAGCTAACTGATGCTGTAGAGTAGATTCTCGGAACTTCGCGCTGAGGGGGTTCTGCGAAGTTCGCACCGGGCACCGAACTTGGGTAGCTGGCATCATGCTCGGCGTGGAGAACGCAGCCTCGGCGCGAGGCGAGAGCGCAAGGGTGGCGTCCTATTTGCTTGGGAACGGACGACTAGGTATCACCGAAACGTGATGTTTTGAGCACTGGTAGAACAAGCCGCTCTAGCAGTACCCCTCATCACAACCTGCCCGCCCAGAGGAGCAGCTTCGTAGGTCGTGAGCGGGAGATGCTCGAGGTCGAATTTGAGCTGGCCACGGCGCGCCTCTTGACCCTCACTGGCGTAGGTGGCTCGGGCAAGACGCGCTTCGCTCTGGAGGTAGCCCGCGACCTCATCGAGGCCTACCCGGATGGGGTGTGGCTGGTGGGGCTCGCTCCCCTCTCTGAGGAAATACTGGTACCGAAGGCTGTGGCCGAGGCCTTGGGGGTGCCCGAGCGTCCCCAAGAGCCCATCACCCACACGCTCTCAGAGGTCTTGCGAGATAGGCAGTTGCTCCTGGTCCTAGACAACTGCGAGCACCTCCTTGAGGCTGCCGCGCTCCTTGTGGATGCCTTGCTCGACTCGTGCCCGCGGGTGCGGATCCTTGCCACCAGCCGCGAAGCCTTGGGGGTGGAAGGGGAGGCCAGGTGGCTCGTGCCCCCGCTTTCGATGCCCGAGCGGGGGCGTACGCCCTCATCGGAGCAGCTAGAGGGTTACGAGTCGGTGCGGCTGTTCGTCGAGCGGGCCAGGAGGCGTGATCCCGCCTTCTCCTTGAGCCCGCACAACGCTCTTACGGTAGCCGAGGTCTGTCGGAGGCTGGAGGGCATCCCGCTTGCAATAGAGCTGGCGGCGGCCAGGGCGGGCACGCTCTCCATAGAGCAGATCTTAGAGAGGCTCACGGACTCGCTCGGGCTCTTGACAGGTGGGGGCCGGACGGCGGTGCCCAGGCAGCGAACACTCAAAGGGACGCTCGACTGGAGCTACAACCTACTCTCCGAGCCAGAGAGGAGCTTGTTCGGTAGGCTCTCTGTGTTCGCGGGGGGATGGACCCTGGAGGCCTCAGAGGCGGTGGGGTCGGGCGAGGGTGTAGAGGAGCGAGAAGTCCTGGATCTGCTCTCCGGGCTCGTGGAGAAGTCTTTGGTCGTTGCCAGAGGGAACGATGAAGGAGGTGTGCGCTACAGGCTGCTCGAACCCGTGCGCCAGTATGCACTGGAGAGGCTGGGGGAGAGCGGGGAGACCGAGGCCGCAAAGCGCGCCCACGCCCGGTACTTCCTGGCACTGGCCGAAGAGGCCGAACCGGAGCTGCTCGGGCCACGGGAGGCGGAGTGGTACGAGCGCCTAGAGGAAGAGCACGACAACATCAGGGCTGCCCTCTCCTGGTCGCTCGAGGGTGCAAACCCCGAGTTGGGACTCGGGCTTGCGGGAGCGATCTGGTGGTTCTGGCAACGCCACGGTCACCTTAGCGAAGGTCTAAGGTGGCTTGATGAGGGACTGGCTAGGGGAGCTGGGACGTCTGCGATAACGCGGGCGAAGGCATTGGGAGGGATAGGCTGGCTGGCTTACGGACACGCTGACCTCGATCGGGTGAAGGAGAGCGCCACGGAAGGGCTCAGGCTCAGCACCGAAGCCCGACTCGGGAGTCACCACAGGGCGCTCTTCTTGGAACTGCTGGGGATCGCCTCCTGGCAAGAAGGCGACTACGAGCGGGCCACGAAACTGGCCGAAGAGGTGTGGAGAGTGGGAGGCCAGGAGCAGGCTAGAGCATACTATGAAGAAGCCCTGGCAATCTCGCGAGAGCTAGGCAGTGCGTCTATCCTCCGTTCCTGCATGGACTGCTTGGGAGCTTCGCACCTGATACAGAGAGATCCTGAGCGAGCGCTGCCGTTCCTCGAAGAATCCGCAGCACTGTGCCGGGAGGCGGGAGATAGGACTCTACTTCCCTTGGTAGTAAACGATCTGGGATGGGCGGCGCTCTTCGGAGGTGACCTTGATCGGGCAGAGGCCCTACACAAAGAGAGCCTCGCGCTCTCCAAAGAACTGGGAGGATCGCTGGGCACCCCATTCTTCCTGGAAGGGCTGGCCTGCGACGCTGGAGCCAAAGGAGAATTCGAGAAGGCTGCCAGGCTCTTCGGTGCCGCGCAGGTGTTGCGCGAAGCTTGGGGTGTGCCCCTGGAGCCTGCCCTGCGCCCGTTGGAAGAACCCTACTTGGTCGGAGCACGCTCCCAACTGGACGAGAGTACGTGGTCTGCGGTTTGGGAGGAGGGTCGGGCAATGTCTATGGAAGCCGCATTCGAGTACGCCCTCTCGGAAGGGGAGCCCTCCACGATTACCCCTTCCTCGGCTGCGTCCGTGCAACCGACGACTTCCGCGTCCGAGCATACGGCCGGGCTCACACCCCGGGAGGTAGAGGTGCTCGGGCTGGTGGCCGAAGGGCTCACCAGCGCCCAGGTTGCCCACAGGCTCTTCCTTAGCCCCCGCACCGTCCACAGGCACCTCAGCTCCATCTACCGCAAGCTGGGAGTGAGCTCGCGGGCAGCGGCTACGCGCTTCGCCGTCGAGCACGGCCTGGTCTGACTCTGTCTTTCTAGATTCCCCTCCAGGTATCCCCGCTCTGTAGTTCCCCGAGTGGGCATAAATACCCATACCTTCTCGCCGCAATATGGGTACTACTGCCGATCTCTCTCCAACGCTGCAGCGTCATAGTTCTCCTCGACGGTAAGGCCAACGGAGAAAGGAAGGAAGCGATGATTGCTAGATTCGACCACCGACCGATGCTTACGGCGGCACTGGCGCTAGCCACGATCGTGTTGCTCGTGGGGGTGGTGACGTTGTCCACCTTGCTCATTACGGCGGCGCCTCCAGCGGCACCCGCCCTAAGCAGCAGTGTCGGCGACAACTCCCCGGTCATGGGCGCCGGAGGCGAACACTACGGAGCCGGCTGGAGCAACTACGGACACGACTTTGATCAACCCGCTAAGTAAACCCTCTGTGGCGGCACTCCTTTGAGTGATGCGCCAGCCCCTACATCGGAGGATGCTGCAACTGTTACGTAAGAAGGGAGGTGAGATACGATGAGACGCATCATTTTGTTAGCTCTGCTGGCCCTACTCATGGCGGCGATGCTGGCGGTGCTTGGCGCGGGAACGGCCGCGGCGCATTCCCACGTTGCGTCGAACGCCAACCACGTCCAGGCGCTTGCCAACGGCCAGAGCCACCCAGCCTTTTTCATTGACCCCGTCACTGGGTTGATCACCAGTTGCGAGGGCGTGAATGAGCTCCCGAACACCGGTCCCGCGTTCTATGGGTTGGAGACAGCCCATCACGGACCTGATGCAGGGGACCCCGGGAAGGACGAGGGGTGCTATGCGGCCGAGGGTACACTCCCACCACCCCCGGACACCAACCCTGCTATCAACTAGCAGGCCGCACCATGGCGGCGCGAGCCCCACCATCTTTGTCCGCGCCGCCACCACTCCGACCCTTCCTCTACTTGCTTTATTCACCGAAGTGCCTAGAAGGGTAATTCTCCGAAGTTCGCATCCAGCATCGTGCATAATCGGTGCCCGAGTGACCCGCGAGGCGCGCCATAC
>JAIVIG010000240.1 GCA_020200675.1 Actinomycetota bacterium | reverse complement strand
GGCGGGAACATCTCGGAGATGAACCTTTCTACGGGGCCGGTGTTCGTGACCAGTTCCACGACGTTGAACTCGGTGCCCGCGACGCTGTAGCCGGTCAGGCCGAGGATGACGAGAACGGTGAGGCTCGTCTTCCAGGAGAAATGTGGTATTGCCCCGCCGATGCCTGGATGTTCAGTGGGCGGAGACGCCATCTCTTCCCTCCGCTATGCGAAAAGTTTCTTCTCTACAGTGCCGGATGTCTTGGGGATCTGAGCCTGCGCCGCGCTCCGCTTCGCGGGGGTCTCCGGCGTAGATCTCCGCCAGCTTCTCTCTACTCAGCCGTTCGGGCGACCCGTCGAAGGCGACGCGTCCCTCGCGCAGCGCCACGACCCGTGGGAAGCGGCGTGCGATCTCCACGTCGTGCAGGTTGACCAGCAGCGTCGCTCCGTCGCGGTTCAGGTTCAGAAGCGTCTCCAGGACGCGCTCCGTGGTGACGGAGTCCACGGCGGCGAAGGGCTCGTCGGCCAGGATGAGCCCGGGACGCTGAACCAGGAGGCGCGCCACGGCCACCCGCTGCTGCTGGCCGCCGGAGAGGTCTGTCGTCCTGACGCCGGCCTTGTCCCCGAGCCCGACCTCCTCCAGCGCCGCCCGGATCCTCTTCGAGAGGCCGGCGTCGGGGCCGGCGAGGAAGGCCCGGAGCGTCCCCACGCTTCCCATGCCGCCTACCTCGCCCAGAGCCGCGTTGACCCCGGCCGAGAGCTGCGGGATGAGGTTGTACGCCTGGTAGATGGTGCCGACGCGCCGACGCATCTCCTTGAGTTCGCGCTTCGAGAGGGCATAGAGGTTGCGCCCGCCGACGGTCATCCGGCCGCTCTGTAGGGGCACGCCGCGGGTGAGCGTGCGGAAGAGGGTAGACTTCCCTGCACCCGAGGCACCGATGACGGCGAGCTTCTCGCCTGGTTCTATCACGAACGTAACGCCGTCCAGGGCCACAACATCGCCGAAGCGGACGGAGACGCCTTCCAGCGAGATCTCCTGCACGCTACTCCTGTTCGGCGATGAGGTCAAGTTTGCGGGCCTGCTCTTCCACGTAGTCGTAGTCCGAAGCCTGGACCCTCACGTAGTCCTCGGCGCGCAGCAGGTCGAGGAGCTCCGGGTCCTCTATGCTGAGGTAGGCATCCGTGAGCTCCTTTTCCGTCTTATCCGAGAGGGCGTCGCGGACCACCCAGGGATAGCCCTCTATGGGAGCCGACTTCTCGATGATGCGGACCGCGCCTTCCTCGATCACGCCTTCCTCTTCCAGATCGTAGAAGATACGGTCCTCGAGGCCGCCAGCGGCGACCCGGCCGTTCGCCACCGCCTGCGCCGTCGTATCGTGACCGCCGGTGTAGATCTTCTCTTCCAGGTCAGTCCGGTAGTCTATGCCCGCCTCCGCCAGCATTATGGACGGATAGAGCGACCCGGAGGTGGAAGAGACGCTACCGAAGGCGAACGTCTTGCCTTCTATGTCCTCGACCTCCTGTATGTCGCTGTCGGCGGGCACGATTATCAGGGACCGGTACTTTGTAGTGCCGGTGCGAGGGTTGATCTCGGTGAACAGTGGATGGACCTCGGCGCGCTGACGGGCCTGCACGTAGGTCAGGCCGCCGAAGTACGCGAGGTCCAGCTCCCCGGAGACCATCGCCTCGACCACGGCGTTGTAGGTCGTAGGCACCGAGAGCTCGACCTCCCGTCCGAGCTCCTTCTTCAAATAATCTTCGAGAGGCTGGTACTGCGCCTCGACCTCCTCCGGGTTCTCGTTGGGGATCAGACCTACCTGCAGCGGTTCGTCGCCGGAAGCCGAACCGCCGGCTTCGCTACAGCCCACAACGACGAAAGCGAAAAGGGAAATGCGCATGCTTCGGCCGCCGGGGAGAGCGGACGTCCGCGCTCGGTCACGAGCACGAAAGGCCGCGAGAAGACGAGCCCGCGAACCTTGATCGGCTCTATCCCCGGTTGGGAGGCCACCGTGCGCGCGGGCACAACGCCGACGCCTGCCCCCGCCGCGACCGCCCCCGCGATGGCGGCGTTGGAACCGAGCTCCATCGCCACCCGGGGCCTGACGCCGGACGCCGCCAGCCCTTCCTCGACGGCCCGCCGCGTCGCCGAGCCGCGCTCCCGCAGCACGAACGGCCTGTCGGCCAACTCCGCCAGGTCCACTCTGGCCTCGGCGATGCGGTCGGAAGCAGCGACCACCGGGACCAGCTCGTCCTGCTCGATGACGGTACCGGCCAGATGAGGATCGTCCACCTCGCTGCCTACGACGGCGATCTCGATGTCACGGTGCATGAGGGCGGCTATCGTCTCGTCGGTGTCGGCGATGTGTATGTCGAGCGCGACGTCGGGGTAGCGGGTGGAGAACGCGATCGCAAGCCGCGGCATCAACAACTCTCCGGGCGTCGAGGACGCCCCAATGACCAGCCTCCCGCGCGGAGCGGTGTGGCGGGCCATCTCCGCTTCCAGGGCCGAGATCTCTCCGAGAACTTGCCGCGCGTGTTCGGCGAGACACTCCCCCGCAGGAGTGGGACGCAGCCGGCGGCCCCGCACCAGCAGGATGACCCCGAAACGCTCCTCCAGCGCGTGCAGGTGATTGGAGACCGCCGGCTGCGTCATGCCCAGCTCCCTGCCCGCCGCCGATAATGAACCATACTCTAGTATGCAAAGGAAAACGCGCAGCCCTTGAATACTAAGGTTCATTGCCGCAGACTATCACGCAAAAATTATGGAGTCAATATAAGAAAAATTATGGAGTCAATATAAGAAACTTTGGGTAACTGTCCCATAGACGGCGGGTGAATTTGAGAGATCCGTTTTGCGAAGTGCATCGAGTAGTTCACGCCGCCATCTCCTCGGCCAGGTCGTGCTCATCGCCCCCCGCTGCAGAGCCATTGGGTTAGCGCGATGCCTTTATCCCACCGCCTGCGTGACGGTCACCGGTAGGCGGCGGTGTCGCTCCCGCCGGTTTTCATGCTCTATAATTGACTCCTGAAGTGTTGTTTGGGGAAAGGGGTAATGTGGACCGGGCGATGAAGCTTGTAACTTTGCTTTGTTGCATTGTCTTGGGCTTGGCTGCGTGTACATCGGGCGAGCAAGGCGCACAGCAACCTAAGACCGAAACAAACAACACGACTGCCCCCTCCGAAACCACTAAAAAATCTGCACCGCAAGAGCAGGGCGGGGAAACTACCCAGGCGCCCACTACTACAACGCAACCGCCGGCCAACACCGGCAAGATCACCGGCCGCGTAACAGATGAGGCTACCGGCGAACCCGTCTCCGACACCTATATCCTGGTCGGCTGGCAGGACAGCCAGCCCCAGCTGGCCGCTATCACCGATGCCGACGGACGCTACACCGTCCCCAACGTGCCGGCCGGAGAGCCCGCCCCCGTACTCGGCTTCCACGAGGGCAACTACCGCTACAATAACAGCTCCTTCCACGACAAACTGAAAATCATGCTCAAGCCTGGGGAGACCTTTAACTACGATTTCGCGGTCAGGCAAATCGAGCCGGAGGGTCAGCCGGAGGTGAGCGACCCCTCGATCTCCTCCAAGACCGCCGCGCCCGGCGAGAGGGTGACCTTCGGGCTGACCGCAAGAGGCGGTGAGGGCGGCCTCTCGCCGGAG
>JAIVIG010000513.1:2211-5075 GCA_020200675.1 Actinomycetota bacterium | reverse complement strand
TCAAGCACCTGGCCTACCAGAGTGGGCAGAGCATTTACCAAATCAAGCGAGGTTTGCTCCACGACTACCTGGTGCAGCAGCTCAAAAACCCCTCCGTTGAGATGGTTCTTGCGTAAGTCCTAGCCACGTTTACGAAACGAAGACCCGAAGACTTGACACAGGGTCTATAATGCGAGATCTTTATATAAGGGTAGCTTATGAGCTTATAAGAGGAGCTTATCGAAGTGCGGGGCGGTGAGCCTCGGTGGGCTTTGATAGGGCTACGGTGAGAGGACCGTCGGAGGAGGTCCTGAGAGCGGACGTGTGTAGGGTTTGTCGCGAACGAGGGTTTTCGTTCGGCGAAAGAGACTGGAGGAGGTTTCGGGGTGACGAATAATGCTAACGGAGGGTGTGGCAACGGGCACAGCAAAGAGGGCAAGACGTCTTTCGAGCACGTCTACAACCTCGGAGATTCGCGGGGGTATTTCGAGGCTTTGGGGAGGCTGGATTACAGGGCGCCCCAAAACGGTAGCCTTTTCTTCCCCACGCTCGTTCGGGCGAAGAAGCGCGGTTCGGGTTGCGAGAGCGAAGGGGTGACGGTCGTAGATCTGTGCTGTTCCTACGGCATAAACGGCGCCCTGCTCAAGTACGACGTGACCCTCGACGACCTTTACGAGAGGTATCGCTCCGAGGAGCTAGCGAGCCTGTCGAGCGAGGAGCTAGCGGACGCCGACGCCGAGTTTTTCGGGGATCGGAAGAGGGAGGACTCGCCCAGGGTCGTGGGCATAGACGTGGCTGAGAACGCGGTCCGCTACGCGCTTCGGGTCGGTCTTATCGACGAGGGCTTCGCCGAGAACCTGGAGGAAGACGAGCCGACGGACGCCCTCGGGAAGGCCGTGTCCCGGGCAGACCTGTTGGTCGTGACCGGCGGCATAGGCTACGCCTGGGAGAGCACCTTCGACCGTCTGCTCGGCCGCATGACGGAGGAGGGAGACATGCCGTGGGTCGCCACGTTCCCCCTGCGGATGGTTGACTACGGGCCGATCGCCGAGGTTTTATCCAAGCACGGACTGGTCACGGAGAAGCTCCCGGACCGCACCTTCTCCCAGCGACGCTTCGAGGGCGACGAGCAAGAGTACGTGTTAGGGGAGCTCGAGAGCATGGGCATAAACCCCGACGGTAGGGAGGAGGAGGGATACTACCACAGCGAATTCTACCTGTCGCGCCCGCTGGCAGAGGCCTCCGAGGTCCCCGTAGAGGAGCTCGTCGGCGTGTCGGCGGGAGATGCTCGCTAGATCGGGTAGGTAGCTACGCTCTGTCGGCTGAGGACTGCGGGTGCTCGGGCAGTGTATCCACGACGAGGCTTTGGTCCAGCGCCGCGCGGCTGGTTACAGCTCGCTCCTATATTCTACGTTCTGCTGCCGTAGGGTCGGGTCGGTGCCGAGGAAGGCGTGCTTGGACATGTCCGGGGAGTAGCGGCTCGCGGGAGGCGTGCGCCCCAGGGCTTCGGCCATGCTCCGGACGTGGTGCGGGGCCGCGCCGCAGCACAAGCCGAAGTAGCTGACCCCGAGATCCCAGGCCTCCCGGGCGAAGGCCGCGATCTCGTAGCGGTTGCAGTAGAACGGGTCGAGCGCCGTCGGGAACGGGATCCCCCCATTCGGCAGGGGCGACGGACCAACCTTCGCGGGTCTCCGGTTCGCGGTGGACGGCCAGCGTGATCACGGCCGGGAGTCCCGTCTCTTTGATTACCTCCAGCCCGATCAGGGCCTCCTCGGCGTAGCTGAACGTCTCCCCGACGATGAAGTCCACCCCGGCCTCGACGGCCCAGCCCACCTGCTCCTCGAACATCGTCCTGGCCTCCAGGTACGCGTCGGCGTACTCGGGCTCGTAGACGTTCGTGTTGCAGATGTCTCCGGCGTACAGCGCGCCGCTCTCTTCGGCCACCTTCTTCGCGAGGGCGAGGGCCTGGCGGTTAATGCGCTCGAGCAGCTCCTCCTTGCCGACGAGCCGGAGCTTCTCGCGGTGGGCGTAGTAGGTGAACGCCTCCACCACATCAGAGCCGGCGTGGACGAACTCGCGGTGGAGCTGCGCGACCTCCTCGGGATACTCGAGCACGACCTCCGGCACGAAAGCCCCAGCCTGCAGATAGCCCCTGCGCTCCAGCTCGAACAGGTAGCCCTCCGCGCAGATAACGGGACCCTCGGCCAGCCGTTCTAGTAGACCGGGCCGCCTACCGTTAGTGTTCATAACGTTACTGCTTTCAGCTCCATGGGAAGGGGGAGTTGCTCGTAGGGTGTAGGTCTCCGGTTTCGTAGCGGGCGTAGCGGAACGGTTCGAGCAGCTCCTGCGGCTCGTCCATCAGCTCTTTAGCCACCAGGGCGCCGACCCCGATCATCTTGTAGCCGTGGTTGGAGTCGGCGATGACGTACGCGTTCTGGCGGAAGGTGTCGAAGACGGGGAAGCTGTCCGGCGTGAAGCACCCGATACCACCCGAGGGCTCCCTGGAGAAGAGATGACTCTTGCCCTCGAAGCGCTCGTGGCAGTGCGCCAGCGCCGAGGTCCACATCCGGGCGAAGTCTTCCCCGACCACGAAGTCCGGGCTCGCGGGACCATAAGGGTCGACGGCGACCTCGTCGGCGGGCCTGTCGACGACGTAGGGCATGGCGCCGCCCTGCACCCCGTTAAAGTAGAAGTCCGGCTTGTAGTAGATGCCCCAGAGCTCGTCGGTGATGAGCTCGCCTTCCTCGTCGTAGAGTGGGGCATCGGTGTCGACGTGGATCACCGACGGCATGTTGCCGTAGTTGTCCATGAGGAAGGTCGGCTCGACCCCGAGCACTCCCTCCCGTAGCGACCAGTACGTCCACATGTCGCAGTTGTGGTAGAGC
>JAIVIG010000513.1:0-2074 GCA_020200675.1 Actinomycetota bacterium | reverse complement strand
CCCCGGAGTGAAGGCGCACGCCCTCGGCCTGCGCCTTGGCGGCCAGGGCTCGTATCGACGCCACGTTGTTGGCGTAGCCTCCGCGGTGCTCATGCAGGACGCTGGTGATGTTCTCGGCCTGCCAGTCGTGGAAGATGTTCCGCATGTACTCTCGGCATTCCTTCTCCCCCTCCACGAGCGTCGAGGGGTAGCCGATGGATTGCTGCTCCTTGTAGATCTGCACGACGTCGGCGTGCATAACCTCGGGTGAAATCTGCATGTAGCCCACCGGGTGGTAGGCGAACGCCTCGGGGTCGGACTCCCAGATCGAGATCGAATGCGCCATCAGCTCCCGCATCGCGGGCTGGAAGTAGTTGTTGCGGATCACGCCGCAGGCGATTCCCGAAGCCCCGGCCGCAACGCCGGTCTTATCGAGCACGATAACATCCTCACCGGACCCGCCCCCCCGAGCCTTTAACTCCTTTGCCAGATGCCAGGCCGTGCTCAGACCGTGTACGCCGGCGCCGATGACGAGGTAAGTGACTTGTGCGGGTAGCTGCATCTCCCTCCTCATCTCCGAGTCACTTCGTTCCAGGGAGTGGGGAGTAGGGGAAAATACGACTCCCGACTCCCGATTCCCGACTCCCGGATTCATGAGTCGCTTTCCACGGCTTCTCGCACGGCCTGGGCGGCTCTCGTGGTGAGCGCGCCCGCGCGCCCGGCCCGACCGTCGGCGATTTCTCCCGCCGTGGTGTTTATCTCCACGAGCTCTGCCGCGGCACGTGTCCCCGCCTTGGCCAAAAGAGCGGCCACGATCGCATCGCCCCTCAGGTTCGGGTTGCCATCTTTTGCCAGCAGGGCCGCGAGCTCGGCGACCTCGGCGCCGTTCTCGGCGATGGCTAGCGGCACCTCGGCGGCACCGGACAGAGCTGTTCGGATACGCTCTTGGTGGCTCTCCGGGTCGCCGTTGTCCGGAGAGCGGTAGGCGGCCAGGAAGCGCACGTACGCGTCCGCATCCTCCTGCGCGAGCGGGGCTACCCGCTGCCGCAGACGCTCGGCCCGTTCGACCAACTCCTCTGCGTCGGCGAGGTGACCGACCGAAAGTCGGGCGGCCATGCCGGACAATCCGGCGGCGAGGGCGACGGCCACGGCGGCCACGGCGCCACCGCCGGGGGTAGGTTCGCCGGAGGCTACCGAATCCAGGAAGTCCGCTAGTGACTGGTCCAGGTAGTTCTTCACGAGAGCCCCACGATCTCGCCGTTCTCGTCGATGTCTATGCGCTCGGCGGCGGGCGAGGCGCTCAAGCCCGGCATGGTGCGCATGTCGCCGCAGATCGGGTAGATAAACCCCGCGCCCACCGAGGCGCGCACCTTGCGGACCGGGAGCGTCCAGCCGTTCGGCGCGCCCTTCAGCTCCGGGTCCGAAGAGAGGGAGAGGTGCGTCTTGGCGATGCAGACCGGCAGCTTCCCGAAGCCGTTCATCTCGTAAGAATCGAGCTGGCGCGCGGCCGCGAAGTCGTACTCGACGGCGCCCGCCCCGTAGACCTTCGTCGCGATCGTCTCTATCTTCTCCCGCAGGCTCGCCTCGTCTGGGTAGAGGAACCGGAACGAGGAAGGCTCCTCTGACGCCTCGGCGACCGCCTCGGCCAGCTCGGTGGCGCCCTTACCGCCCTCCGAGAAGTGGGTACAGACGGCGACGCGCGCGCCCAATGCCTGGGCGACCTCGCGGATGGCGGTGTGCTCGGAGTCGTGGTCGGTGGGGAAGGCGTTGATCGCCACGATCGGCGAGACGCCGTGGAGGCGTACGTTCTCGATCTGCTTGCGCAGGTTGTCCGCCCCGGCGTAGACGTCGCCGGGGTTCTCCTCCAACAGCTCCGGCGGCAAGGGCTTTCCGGCGACCACGGTGTGGTGGCCGGAGTGGACCTTCAGCGCCCGCACGGTGGCGACGAGCACCGCCGCGTCGGGCTTCAGGCCCGAGGCGCGGCACTTGATGTTGAATAACCTCTCGGCGCCCATGTCCGCGCCGAAGCCGGCCTCGGTAACGAGGAAGTCTCCGGCGTGGAGTCCGATCAGGTCTGCAACGACCGAGGAGGTAC
>JAIVIG010000306.1 GCA_020200675.1 Actinomycetota bacterium | reverse complement strand
GAGTCCATGAAGGCACCGGAGTCGCCTGGGCGGGGGGCGGAGACGAGGGTCGGGTAGGAGCCCTCGTGGAAGACGAGCGGCGCCTTGCGGGTGTCGCCCAGGTGGACAGCGACGACCCGGCCGAGAAAGAGATCGTGGTCTCCGCCGGGGTAGACGGTCTCGAGCTCGCACTCTATCGCCGCCAGGGAGCCCGCCGCGAGCGGGGCGCCCGTTTTGCCGTACCCGCCGCCCAGGGAGTTGAGGGCCGAGAGACCGCTGGAGCGCTCGGGGGAGGCGAAGAGCCGGCTCAGGCCCTCCTGGTCGGCGGCGAGGAAGTTTACGGCGTAGTAGCCCTCCTCCCTTATGCGCTGGTTCAACCGGGCGTCCTTGTGAACGCTGACGAGAAAGAGCAGCGGTTCCAGAGAGACGGAGATCACCGCGTTCGCCGTCATGCCTTCGGTCCCCTGGCTGTGCCCCGTGGTGACCACCGTGACCCCGGACGGGAAGAGGCTCATCGCCTCGCGCAGGGCTTCGGGCCCGGTCTCGCGGGTCTCCCAGCCGTGTTTCTTCAGGTCCTGCTCTCCCTCAGCCGGCAATTCCGTCTCTTTCGTGGAGGTGGGCGCGCACGAGAGTGACTGGTACGCTACTACGCGTGGGGTTTTTCGACAAGGCGTTCTCCTACGCGAAGCTCCTCGGGCCACCAGCGCTCGACCGTCTCCCGGTCCGAGCCGTACCAGCGGCCCCCGGCTCCGCCGAAGAGGCGGCCATGGTAGACGCTGTCGAGGACGAGGGACTCGGCCCCGGGGAGCAGGGCAGACTGTACGGGAATCTTCCCGTCTCCTCCGACTCGCCCGTCGCCGCCGAAGCGCTCGTAGCGTCTGCGAACCCTGCCGGATGAAGCCCCGTCCACGGCGTCGCCGGCAACGCAGAGGTAGCGGATGCCAGGGTGAAGGGCGCCGGGGAAGAGCTCGTTGACCTCGGCGAAAGGGGCGAGGATGCCTTTGTTCGGCACGTTGTGGGGGGTACCCAGGGTGATGAGGTGGCTTACGCGGCGGTGGCCCGAGTAGCGGCGGCCGCCGTAGGGGGGATCCCCGCCGACGTACGCCCGGGCCAGGATGCCGCCCGCCGAATAGCTGACGAGCACGGCCTTGTCTGAGTCGCTCTCCAGGAGGGCCCTGTCCACCGTGCTCGCGACCTCGAAGACGAGTTGGCCGTATCCCCTGAGACGTCCCAGGGCCCAGTCGAACGGCGTGATCGGCGCCACGCGGACCTCCGAGCCGGAGACGTCCGCCAGGATCCGGGCCAGCCTTCTATAACCCACCGGCCAGGACATGTGCCCGCCCACGAAGACGATTGGACCCCGTGCTTCTTCGTTTCGAGCCATTCTAGAAAGTATATACGGGGCAGTTCGGCTACAAGAAGCTCTCCTGGGTGCCGTCGAGGACGAACTGGACGGCCAGGGTCGCGAGGATAACGCCGAGGACGCGAGAGGCAAAGAGCGGGGAGGCGAGGACGAGCAGCAAGACGACCAGGAGTACTCCCCTACGATCGCGGCCACGGTCAGGAAGCCGCCGTTGTCCGTGTAGAGGAGCACGGTAGTCAGCGAACCGACGCCGGCGATGAGGGGGATGGCCAGCGGGAAGACCGAAATATCATCCTCTTCTTGCGCCTCCTCGTGTTCGCGCGCGGCGGTAGTCCTCCAGCAGAAAGAGCAGGGCGCCGCCCGCGATCCTGAACGCCGAAAACCTTATCCCTAGAGCGTCCAATAGCCCCTGCCCCACAAGCGCGAAGAAGAACAGAATCGCCGGGGGCCTCCCTTTATGGCCGCCTCGCGCTTGTACGCCTCGCGCCGGCCCTGGGTCAGCCCTACGAAGAGCGGCGCTGTCCCCAGGGGATCGAGCACCACAATCAGCGTTACGAAGGCGTTGAACAAGAGCTCGGACACGCTCCGGACATCCCCGGATCACAAGTTGCCGGAAACCGACCCGGAGGAACCGGGCGTCGCGCGCCACCTATCTCGTAGGGACCGCGCCCGCTGCAGCGTCTTCTCGCCGACCTCCGCCTCCGTCGCCCCGTAGCGCTCCCTTACCGTGTCCGCGAGCGCCTCGATCGCCCGCGATACGTCTGTCCTGGGGAGGTCCGCGACGCTCTCGGGGCGGAAGGGGAGCCCCAGGGCGCCGTAGAAGAGCCCGAGAACGGCTCTCAGCTCCGCCGTCTGCCTGACCAGGATGAGGGCCTCCACCCGGGCGGCCCGACGCGTCACCCTCTGGGCAAGGCCGGCGATCTTGATGCCCGAGTACCCGCCCGAGCGGACCGAGTAAGCCCCCGGGCAGAACTCTCCCTCGACCTCCCCGGCCTCCGCCGCGACGCCGAGTTTGCTCAGGACCGCTACGACGAGGTCAACGCCCTCCGTGTAGCGGTCGTACAGCCCGCGGCGCAGGTCCTCGACCGGAAAGGTCAGGGAGAAGGAGATGCTCCCCTCGTTCGCTGCCACCGCGCCGCCGCCCGAGTTCCGGACGAGGACGGGGAAGCCGGCTTCCTCGGCGAGCCGCGCCGCCTCGCCGAAGCCCGGGAGGCGCGTCTCGGGGTAGGTGGCGCCGACGTAGCGGGAGGAGGTCCAGAGGAGCGCCGCGGAGTCGCGGGAGCCGGCGGCCACCTCCTCGAGCACGGCCTGCTGCAGGCCGAAGCCGTCCTCGGGACGGGAGAGGTTCCGGGCGATCAGGGTCTCCACGTGGCTAAGGTACCATCCGAAACACCGAACCACCCGGGCTTCGGTTTCGCATCCTGTTGATCGAGGGCGCGTGCTCGCCACGCTGCCGGATCAGCCACAAGCCGCGCTTCCGCGACTCGGAGGTTAGCTTGCCGCTATCCAAAATGGTGGCTTTATTGCGAGATCAGGAAGGTGAGCAGGAAGCCGGCGGCCGTGGCGAAGGCGACCAGGGGACCGCCTTGCCGGTAGGCGTCGGGCATCACCGTGTCGGCCAGCGAGGCCAAAACGGCGCCGGCGGCGAAGGCCCGCGCGAAGGCCAACACGTTCTCGGACACGCCCGTAAACAGGACGTTGCCCATCACCACGGCGATGGTCAGTAGCACGGCGGTAGCCGTCCAGATAGCGACGACGAAGGCTCTCGAGCGGCCCCCGTTTCTCATGTCTACCGCCCCGCCCAGCGCCTCGGGGAGGTTGGAGGCGAAGATGCCGACCAGGAGCGCGAGGATGCCGGACAGGGAACTCCCGATGAGGCCGACGCCCAAGGCGAGGTTCTCGGCCCGCAAGGCGAAGCCCGAAGAGCCGCCGTAGCGATCCAGCAGCTCGTCGGCTATTACGAAAGCGGCGGCTCCTACCAGAAGACCGCCTCCGGCGATCCAGGGTCCTCCGGCCTCAAAAGCTTCCTCGAACAGGTCGAAGGCGAGCGCGGTGATGAGCGCGCCGCTGGCGAACGCCAGTGCGATGGCAACCAGCCCTTGGGGAGGTCTCCAGAAGGCCCCGGTAACAGCGCCGATCACCAGAGCACTGGACACCGCGAGACCGACGAGGAGGGCCGTTAGCACCGTCTCGGCCTTCGCTCATCGAGAGGGCGTCGGTAGAACAAGAGGGTGCTCCTTCGTAAGGACGCAGAGGTTGTACCCGGTCCCGCGAGCAGGCAAAAGCCGAGAGCGAGAGAGAGATCGGAGCCCGGTGAAGCCAGGCCCAGCAGAACAGGGGAGGGTCTTCGGGGAATGTTCGGGGATGAATGAGGTGAGGTAGGCGCCGCTATGGCAGCGCTGCAAGAGAAAGAGTAAAGGACGCGCGTGGGGACCTGGTCGCAAACCTTGCCCAATGGGTCGTCGATACCCTCTATTCCTTCGGCTACGTCGGGTGGGCGTCCTGACGGCGCTGGGGTACCTGCACCTGCTGCCTCCCACGCAACTGGTCCTGCCCCTCGCGGGCTTCCTGGTCGGGCAGGGGCGCTTCTCCTTCGTACCGGTGCTGGTGGCCTCGAGGGTGGGGGAGGAATAGCCTCGCTGGTCATGTACCTGCCGGGACTCTGGATTGGCGAGGAGAACCTGCGCAAGCTCGTTGCCTGCTACGGCCGCTTCGTGTTCCTGGACGAGTCGGACCTGGACAGGGCGGGCAAGATGTTCGAGCGACACGGCGGTAAGGCCGTTCTGATCGGCCACCTCGTCCCGGGCGTAACCGCCTTCATCTCCGTGCTGGCAGGCCTCAAACGCATGCCCATACGCGGGCGGTTCTTGTTCTACACCTTCCTCGGCACCGCCCTGTGGAACGGGGCGTTGATCGGCCTCGGGTGGGTGCTCGGCGCCGAGTGGACGCTCGTGAAGCAGTACGCGCCGGTCGTCGAGTACGCGGTGCTGGCCGCCGTAGTCGGGGGGATCTCCTGGTTCGTCTGGCGCCGGTGGAGAGCGCGCAGATGACCTGAGCGCTCGATGAGCTTGTACAATCGGGCTTTGTGCAACCAGAGACGGTACCAGGGTAGCAACCAGAGTAGATCTATGGTCCCACGCCAGAACACTCGCGGAGTCACCCTCTGAAGGAAGCGCCTTGAAGGTCGCCACCCCGACCGGTGCCCGGTGCGTGCGTTCCGGTGCTCTGTGGTCGACCCGGTCGAGATCCGGCGGACGCTTCTCGGTGTTGCACTCTGGAGAGGACGCTCGCGTGGGGGGCGCCTCGTGACGCGGGACGAAACGAGGAGCCCGTGGCGGACCGTCTCGTCGAAGCGGGTCTACGACAACCCCTGGATCACCGTGCGCGAGGATCGGGTCGTCCGCCCCGACGGCGAGCCGGGAATCTATGGGGTCGTACACTTCAAAAACATCGCCGTCGGCATCTTGCCGAGCGAGGATGATCACGTCTATCTCGTCGGACAGCACCGGTACCCGTTGAACCTGTACTCCTGGGAGATTCCGGAAGGGGGCTGTCCGGAGGGCAAAGAACCGTTGGACGCCGCCCGGCGAGAGCTGAGGGAGGAGACCGGGCTGGAGGCCAAACATTGGCGGATGCTCGGAGAAGCGTACCTTTCCAACTCCGTCGCGGACGAGTACGCGGTGTGGTTTCTCGCCACCGGACTCGTCCCCGGCGAGCAAAGCCCCGAGGGTACGGAAGCCATCGAGATTCGCCGCCTCCCGCTCCGCGAAGCCCAAAAGATGGCGCTATCCGGCCAGATCACGGACGCCCTCAGCCTCCTTGCTATCATGAGCTACGTACTCGAAGGTTCTTCGGAAGGATGATCGACTTTGCGACGGATTACGGCTCCTACAGAGGCGAGGTAGGAGTGGGGGTTTGCGCCCTCGCCGGAGGCGTCGGCGGAGCGAAGCTCGCGGCGGGGCTGCAAGCGGCGCTCCCCCCAGGTAACCTCTCGATAGTCGCCAACACCGCCGACGACTTCGACCTGTGGGGCCTGCGCATCTGCCCAGACTTGGATACGGTGATGTACACCCTCGCCGGCGTCGCCAACCAGGAGACCGGCTGGGGCGTCGAGGACGAATCCTTCCGTGCTCTGGCCATGATCTCCGCCTACGGCGAGGACGCATGGTTCAAACTGGGCGACAAGGACCTCGCAACCCACGTCCTGCGCACGCAACGGCTCCGCGCCGGCGCGCGCCTGACGGAGGTCACCGCCGGGCTCGCCGCCGTCCTCGGGGTGGAGAGTACCCTCCTGCCGATGTGCGACGAGCCCGTGGCGACCACGCTCAAAACCCCCGAGGGCCTCCTGGAATTCCAGGAGTACTTCGTCCGCCGTGGCCAGAGAGACGAGGTCCTGGGCGTGGAGCTGCGCGGCATAGAGGAAGCTCGCGTCCCGGCGGAGGTCTCGGAGGGGATCTCCCGCGCGGAGGCGATAATCTTTTGTCCCTCGAATCCGGTCGTGAGCATCGGCCCCATACTCGCCGTGCCGGGAATGCGCGAGCTTCTAACAAACTCCTCCGTCCCGAAGGTCGCCGTCAGCCCCATCGTCGGCGGGCGGGCGCTCAAGGGCCCGGCGGACAGGATGCTCCGTTCACTGGGCCACGAGGTCTCGGCCGCGGGCGTCGCCCGGATGTACGAGGGGATCGTCGACGGGTTCGTGGTGGACCGGCTCGACGGGGAAGAGGAGACAGGGATCTCCGCGCTCGGGATGCGCGTACGGACAACGGACGCGGTGATGCGCGACGAGCCCGACCGAGAACGCCTGGCGCGAGAGGTGTTGAACTTCTGTTCGGAGCTAGTATGAAAACAGTGCAGAGTTTCGTTCCTTCGTGCGCCGCGAAAGGGTCGGGAGTGATCGGGAGCCGAGAACCAAGAACAGCAAGCCGAGAAAACCCCTACTCCTGGAGCCCCCGGCATCCTGCCCGGAGCCCCCGGCATCTTGCCGGGGGCGAAGCGGCCACGCCTCGATGAAGGTATTCGCGATCGTACCGGTCAAGGACCTCGAAGAGAGCAAGAGCCGGCTCTCTCCCTTCTCAGCCCCAAAGAGCGGGAGGCGCTCACCCTCTGGATGCTGGATCACGTGCTGACGACGCTCCGGGAAACCCCCGACGTGGAGCGAGTCGGCGTCGTAACCCCCAGCCCGCGGGCGCTGTTTCTGGCGGAGGACGTAGACGCCACGGCGCTGCCGCAGGCGAGCCGGGGCCTCAACAACGCGCTGGAAGAAGGCCGAAACTGGGCCGTCTCCGAGGACGCGTCGTCCCTCCTCGTCCTGCCAGCAGATCTGCCGTACCTCTCCACCTTCGACGTGCGCACGCTGACGGGGCTGGCAAGGGACGAACACACGGTCGTAATCTCCCCGGACGAGGCCCACGAGGGCACCAACGCGCTCCTGATGCGGCCCGCGAATGCCATGCCGTTCGCCTTCGGCCCCGGCAGCTACGAGAGCCACATGCGGACCGCCAGAGAGAACGCGCTCAAGGTGGAGGTCTACGAGCACTCCGGTGTCGCCTCTGACGTGGACACGTTCGAAGACCTGCAGGCCCTGGTCGACTCGGGGTTGTTACCCTAGTGAAGGGCCTGGAGATACTGCCCGTCGGAGGAATCCCCGAGGTCCGCCCCGGAGACGACCCATCGGCCCTCATAGCCCGAGCCGCGGGGGACGACCTCTTGAAGACCGGCGACGTCGTGGTCGTGACACACAAGGTCGTGAGCAAGGCCGAAGGGCGCCTCGTGGACCTGGGCACCGTCGAGCCGTCTGCCCTGGCCAAGGGCTTCGCCGCCCGCTACGACAAGGACCCGAGGCAGATCGAGGTCGTCCTCCGCGAGAGCAAGCGCATCGTGAGGATGGGTCGCGGTATCATCATCTCCGAGACGCACCACGGCTTCGTCTGCGCGAACGCCGGCGTCGACGCCTCGAACGTCCCCGGCGACGAGACGGTCTGCCTCCTGCCACTCGACCCCGACGCCTCCGCCCGCCGCCTGCGCGACGCTCTACGCAACAGGCTCGGCCTGGACCTCGCCGTCGTCGTCTCCGACTCCTTCGGACGACCCTGGCGAGAGGGGATAACCAACGTTGCAATAGGCGTGGCCGGCATGCAGCCCCTCGCGGACTACCGGGGCGATAGAGACCCGCACGGCTACCCCCTGACCGCCAGCGTCCTCGCGGTGGCCGACGAACTCGCCTCCGCCGCCGAGCTAGTCATGGGTAAGACGATAGGCGTACCCGTGGCCGTGGTGCGCAACTACCCGTACGAAAAGGGCCCGGGTACCGGTCGCGACCTGCTCATGGAGCCCGAAAGGGACCTGTTCCGGTAGGAATCGGACCGAATTCCGGGAAATTTCTCTAAATACGATAAGAAATGTCGGATTTGGCGTTGACGGTGGCGGGAGCTTTGCTTAGTATCTGGGGCATGGAGTCGGGAGTCGCACGAGGACATACGCCGGGGGTCGGCTATCGGACCCACAACGTGGGCGTTCGATGTAGCGTTCGCGGCTGAACCTCACCTTTTCATCCTGTTATAAGAAACTTTTGTCTCTTTCCGAGGAAGGAGCGTAATGTTTGAAGCTCTACGTTCGGAGCGCTCTTTAAGAACTTTAGGAAGACCCGGTGCGATCCCCGGTCCGTGGGAGTTGGCGTGGCAGGCGGAGCACCTGGAGGGAGCCTCGCCGTGGGAGATACTCGAGTGGGCGGTCGAGACCTACGGTAACAGGCTCGCGCTCTCGGCCTCCTTCGGTGGCCCCGAGGGGATGGCGCTCATAGACATGATCTCCAAGATCACCGACGAGGTCACCATCCTCACCATAGACACGGGCTTCGTCTTCAAGGCGACCCACGAGTTCCGCGAGGAGGTCATGAGGCGCTACAGGCTGCCTCTGGAGGTCCTGCGGCCGAAGCTCTCCATCGAGGAGCAGGTCGAGCGCTACGGCGAGCGGATGCGCACCTGCAGTCCGGACCTGTGCTGCCAGGTGAGGAAGGTAGAGCCTCTGGAGCGGGCGCTAAAGGACTACGACGCGTGGATGACCGGCATCCGCCGGGAGCAGACGCCCCAGCGGGCGAACACGAAGGTGGTCACTTGGGAGGAGCGCTACGGGGCAGCCAAGATCGCGCCGCTCGCCTTTATGACGGAGGAGTGGGTCCACGAGTACGTAGCCGAGCATGGCGTGCCCGTAAACCCGCTGCTCGAGAGGGGCTACAGGAGCATCGGGTGCGAGCCACAGACCCGACCGGTGGCGCCGGATGAGGATACCCGGGCCGGGCGCTGGTCGGGGATAGAGAAGACCGAATGCGGCCTGCACTGGGTTGACGGGAAGATCGTACGTGGAAACGCTTAGGAAGAACCAGAAGCTCAACAAGGTTGAGCAGATAAAGCTGGAGCGCCACCCCCTGGAGGTGCGCGAGGCGATCATCGACCGTTATTCCAAGGACCTCTCCTCGATGGACGAGGTGCCGGGCGAGGTAGAGCGCCTGAAGTGGGTGGGGATCTACCCGCAGAAGCAGGGCGGGGACGCGTTCATGATCCGCCTGAAGGTCCCGGGCGGCGTGCTTACGCCCGAGCAGACGCGGGTCATCGGGCAGATAGCCATAGACTTCGCGAACGGTCCGATCCCCAACCCGCACTTCGGGAACAACTTCCTGGACATCACCACGCGCCAGGACGTCCAGATGCACTGGATCAAGATGGAGAACGTGCCGGAGATCTGGCGGAGGCTCGAAGAGGTCGGCATGACGACCGTCCAGGCGTGTGGCGACTCCGCCCGCAACGTCCTGTGTTGCCCCGTCTCCGGCCTCGGCCACGACGAGGTGATAGACGCCTACCCGGTGGCCCAGGCCATTTCGGACTACTTCACGGGGAACAGGGAGTACGCGAACCTCCCCCGCAAGTTCAAGATGAGCGTGACGGGATGTCTGGAGGACTGCGCCCAGGCGGAGATCAACGACATCGGTATGCTTCCGGCGCGCCTGGAGGACGGTACTCTGGGCTTCAACGTGCGCGTCGGCGGCGGGCTCTCGGACGGTCCACGGATGGCGTCGGATATAGACGTCTTCGTGCATCCGGAGGAGGCCGTCGAGATCACGCGCGGCATCGCCCAGGTCTTCGGCGAGCTCGGCGACCGGGAGAACCGCTGGACGGCCCGGATGCGCTATCTCGTCCAGGAGCTCGGTCCCGAGGGCTTCCGGGAGGAGCTTGAGAAGCGGACTACCTTCGAGCTCACGCCCGCGGGCGAGGACCTCACGAAGCACTACCGGGGCGACCACGTGGGCGTCCACGCCCAGAAGGATGAGGGTCTCTACTACGTAGGGCTGAACGTGCCCGTCGGCCGGATGAGCGGCGAGCACTTCGCCGAGGCCGGCAGGCTCGCCGGGGAGTACGGCGCTGAGATCCGGCTGGCGACAGACCAGAACCTCGTCATCACCGGTGTGCCGGAGGAGCGTCTGGACGACCTCCTGGCAGAGCCGTTCCTGGAGCGGTACTCGCCGAACCCCGGAGCGTTCGAGCGCGGCATTGTCGCGTGCACGGGCTCCGAGTTCTGCCGGTTCGGGATCGTGGAGACCAAGATCCGGGCGGTCGAGTGGGCCCGCGAGATGGACGAGAGGGTCAGCGACGGCATAGGCCAGGAAGCGGTGAGGATGCACTTCTCGGGCTGCTCTGCCTCGTGCGCCCAGCCCCAGATAGGCGACGTCGGCTTCCGGGGCGAGACCGCGAAGACGAAGGATGCGCTCGTCGAGGGCGTGGACATCGGTCTCGGCGGCTCGCTGGGACGGGACGCGGCGTTCATAGACTGGGTCGAAGGGGCCAAGCCCGCCGAGGACGTTCCGGACGCCCTGGCCGCGGTCTTCGAGAAGTTCAAGGACGAGCGCCGCGACGGAGAACGGTTCCACGAGTGGGCGCGACGGAGGTCCAACAAGGAACTTCGAGCTGCTTTGCGGAGCGCCGGCAAGAATGGGGGACGGGGCTAGTTGGCCGGCTTCGATATCCGGGAGTTGATGAACGACATCGACGAGGCGCCCGGGAAGGTCTGGTTCTGGGACCTGGAGAAGTCGGTCATCGATGCTGACCGGTGCGTGCAGTGCGGGGTTTGCGTGGCGGCGTGCCCGACCGATTCGATCGGCATAGGTGACGACGACCTGCCGACGCTCGTCAAGATGTGTACCGGGTGCTCGCTTTGTTGGGACTTCTGCCCGCGCGGGGGGCTGCAGTACGAGAAGACCTGGAAGATCGTGGGGAACGCCGAGGCGCGGACCATCGATGGGATCGGGCACGTCGAGGAGAGTTATACGGCACGCGTCGACCCGATGATAGAGGGTGTTCAGGACGGTGGGGTGGTTAGTGCGCTCCTGATCTCGCTGCTCGAAGCGGGGGAGATAGACGGCGCCCTCATCGCCCGCGAGAGCCCGACTGACCGGTGGAAGGGCGAACCGTTCCTCGCGACCACGCCCGAGGAAGTGGTCGAGTGTGCCGGGAGCTTCTACAACCAAACGCTGGCTCTCGGTCACGTGGACTTCAAGGGGTACGACCTGCCGCCCAACCCACGGATCGCGGTCGTCGGTACGCCGTGCGAGGTCGAGGGGATAAAGGCGATGCAGGCCCGGCCGTGGACCTGGGGGTCGTCGCAGGTGGAGGCCATCACGTTGACGGTAGCGCTGCTATGCACGAAGAGCTTCAACTACGAGAAGCTGATGCTGGAGGAGATACGGGACCAGCGCGGCGTGGACCTGGACAACGTCGGTAGGGTGGACGTCATCCGCGGGAAGATGGTCGTGCAGGACCTCGAAGGCGAGACGATCTTCGAGGAGCCGATCCGGGACTTCCACGGCGCTGCTCTGAAGGGCTGCGGCGCCGACGGGTACTCCAGCATCGTCGTCCGCACCGAAGAGGGCGTCGCGGCTTTGGATCACGTCCGCTCGAAATTGGAGATGCGCGAGCTTGACAAGCCGCAGGCATTGGATAAGCTAGACAGCTTGAACAAGCGTGTAGCATTCAAGAGCTTGAAGAGGGCTTTCGATCCAGACGCTCCGCTGTTCATAGACTACGAGGAGCACCTGGAGAACTACTCCGGGACGGATCGGGCGCCGGTCGAGCACGACGCTGTGAGGTACTAGTTGAGAGACCTGCGCGACAGACTTATACCGCTCGAAGAGCCCCTGAAGCCACGGGCGGAGACGCGAGAGCTGATCGAAAGCGACCCCGAGGAGGGCCTGCGCTTCGTGAGCGCCGGCCAACCCCTGGCGGACCTGCTCTGGGAGGAGTGGGGCGCGGAGCTAGAGGGCGCCGGTATGGACCGCGAGCGGTTCCACGAGATAGCCAGCGGGTACTCCGGGGAGATATGGCTGTGGGCGATGGGCGAGCGGCCGTGGGACCACTGCGTCGCGGGGCTCGCTGGACGCGTCCTGCGCCGTCTACCCCAGCGGTGTGAGGAACAGGAACTCGCCGGAACCGCGGAGGCCTGTCGATGAGAAGCGCGATGGAGTACACGGCCATAGAACCGCACGGTGGGGAACTCGTCGACCGGCGGGTCCCCGAAAGCGAGCGGGCCGAGAGGCTACAGAAGGCCGAGGAGCTGCCGAAGGTTGCCCTGGGCTCACACGCCCTCTCTGACCTCGAGATGATCTCCACCGGCGTCTTCAGCCCGCTGACCGGCTTTATGGGCCAGGAAGACTACGAGTCGGTGGTCGAGACGATGCGCCTGGCGGACGGTCTGGTGTGGAGCCTGCCCATCACCATTTCGGCGAGCGATGAGGAGGCGAACGGGTTCGGGGAGGGCGACGAGGTCGCGCTCACGAACGGCGAGGGGAACGTCGTCGCCACCATAAGCGTCACGGACCGCTACTCCTACGACAAGAGTCGTGAGGCGAGCGCGGTCTACCGGACCGAAGACGAAAATCACCCCGGCGTCGCCGCCCTGTACCGGCAGGGGAACACCCTGGTCGGCGGGGACGTAACCCTGCTCGATGAGGCGCCGAACCCGAGGCCGTTCCCGCAGTACTACTACGAGCCGCGGGAGCTCCGGACGATCTTCGCCGAGAAGGGCTGGAGGCGCGTCGTGGGCTTCCAGACCCGCAACCCCGTCCATCGCGCCCACGAGCACATCCAGAAGAGCGCTTTGGAGACCGTCGACGGCCTCCTACTCAACCCGCTCGTTGGCGAGACCAAGTCCGACGACATCTCGGCGGCGGTCAGGATGAAGTCCTACGAGACCATCCTGGACCGGTACTACCCCAAGCAGCGGACGGTTCTGGCGGTCTTTCCGGCGGCGATGCGCTACGCGGGGCCGAGAGAGGCGATCTTCCACGCCATCTGCCGCAAGAACTACGGCTGCACCCACTTCATCGTCGGGCGAGATCACGCGGGTGTGGGCAGCTACTACGGCACCTACGATGCCCAGCACATCTTCGACGAGTTCGAGCCCGGGGAGCTGGAGATAACGCCGCTCATGTTCGAGCACGCCTTCTTTTGTTTGAACTGCGGCGGGATGGCGACCACCAAGACGTGTCCGCACGAGGCGGAGGCGCACGTCTTCTTTTCCGGGACGAAGGTGCGGGAGATGCTCGGCAGGGGCGAGTACCCGCCGCCGGAGTTCAGCCGCCCCGAGGTGGTCGAGGTCCTCATCGAGGGCCTGCGGGACGAAGAGAAGGTCATTAAGCAACCTCGCACGTACCAGGAGTAGTCCTCCAAAAGCAAAGGAGAATTAGCATGGAGAACGGAACGAAGCTGGATCGCGGTTTCACGCTGTGGTTTACGGGTCTCTCGGGCGCCGGCAAGACCACCGTCGCGGAGATAGTCGAGCACGAGCTACGGGACCGCGCCGGCACCGTGGAGGTCCTGGACGGGGACATCGTCCGGACGAACCTCTCCAAGGGCCTCGGCTTCTCGCGGGAGGACAGGGACACGAACGTGTTGAGGATAGGGTTCGTGGCCAACCTCCTGACCCGCAACGGCGTTCCCGTCATAGTCTCGGCTATCTCGCCGTACAAGGAGGCGCGCGACCAGGTGAGGAGGGACATCGGGGAGGACTTCATCGAGATCTTCGTCGACTGCCCGGTCGAGGTGTGCGCCGAGCGGGACGTGAAGGGCCTCTACGCGAAGGCGTACTCCGGGGAGATCCCGGAGTTCACCGGCGTCTCCGACCCCTACGACCTGCCGGCCGCCCCGGAGCTGACCCTCAGGACGAACGAGGAAGAGCCCGCGGATAGCGCGAGGAGGGTTATCGCGAAGCTCGAGGAGCTCGGATACCTCGAGCCTGCCAAGGAGTACGGTCGCCGGGCGTCTTGACCGAAGGCTTAGAGTTCGCCCCCGTCCTCTTCGGCCTGCTGGTAGGTTTCCTGGTTGGCCTCACGGGGGTCGGGGGCGGCTCTCTTATGACCCCGTTCTTGATCGCCGTGCTCGGCGTGCCCGCGCCGACGGCGGTCGGGACGGACATGGTCTACGCGACCGCGACGAAGATGACCGGGTCGGTCCAGCACTACCGGCAGCGCTCGGTTAACCTGGAAGTCGCGATCTTTCTGGGGCTCGGGAGTATCCCGGCGAGCCTCCTGGGCGTGTGGACTCTAGAGTGGATCAAGGGCGCCTACGATGCCGAGACGGTGCGGAACATCATGATCACCATCATCGCCGCCACCCTCGTCCTGGTCGGAGCCTCCCTGATCTTCAAGGCCTTCTTGCCCGAGAGATGGGTGAGGAGCCGGAAGACCACGTGGGACGGCAAGACCTCAATGAGCCTCAAACGGCGCTTCTTCACCGTCCTCTTCGGGGCGACCGGCGGCTACCTCGTTGGTCTCACCTCGATAGGTTCCGGTAGCGTCATGGCCGTAATACTCCTCCTGCTCTACCCGCTTGCCCCGGCCATCGTCGTCGGAACCGACATCGCCCACGCCACCGTACTCTCGCTCGTCACCGGCTTTGCCCACCTGCTCAACGGCAACGTCGACCTCCCTCTGGCCGGGACGCTGCTCCTGGGAAGTATCCCCGGCGTCCTCATCGGGAGCCGGCTCGCGCCGCGGCTGCCGGGCCGGCCCCTCACGATTATCCTCGCCATCATGCTCGTCTTCGTAGGGGCCCGGCTGCTTCTGAGCTAGCCAGCCAGTCAATTACGGCTTATCAGAGTCCGGTTACCCGCAGTGACCGGCGTTTGAGTTGCTCGGTGATTGCCCAGGCCACGAACATGCTCAGAACTCCGGGCTTTCGGATAGGGGTTTCGGTTTTCTCTGCTTACGGATATAGTCGAGTTGCAGCGTTGCAGGCTACGTGCTTGGGAGAGCACGGGGAAAGGGTAGACGCTAATGGCACGGATTGACGAGGTAGCCGACGGAATCTACAGGATCAGTACCCTGGAAACGGAGACTGAGTTCCAGTTCAACCAGTTCCTCATAGACGACGAGCGTCCCGCGCTGGTCCACACCGGCATGTTCCCCATGTACGAGGACGTGCGCGGGGCCGTCGCCGAGGTACTCGACCCGGCGAGCCTGGCGTACGTCGTCTGCCCGCACTTCGAGGCGGACGAGTGCGGCGGCATGGGACGCTTCGTCGCGGAGGCGCCCGAAGCGGTGCTGGCGTGCGGCGAAGTGGGGGCATTGCTCAACCTGACACAGTGGGACTACGCTGGTCCCGTGCAGGGGTTCCGGGACGGCGAGGTGGTAGACCTCGGCGAGCACAAGCTGCGGTTTCTGGAGACGCCGCACGTTCACCACTGGGACTCCATGATGGTGTTCGAGGAGACGACGAGCAGCCTCTTCCCCGCGGACCTCTACATACAGCCGGGCGACCAACCGCCCGTAGTGCGAGAGAATCTAGGCGAGGTGATGTGCGGGTTTTATAAGGAGGTCGGCATCTTTGCCGCGGAAGAGCCCGTTCGCAGGGTGGTGAACCGGATCGAGAAACTCGACCCACATTGGGTCCATCCGATGCACGGCGGGAGCCTGCCAAGAGACGTGATCCCCGACTATACCCGCGCGCTCAAGGACGAAGCGTTCGCCTTTGATGGGAAAGTGTTCGGACGGACGATACCCGGGTAAACACGCGCTCGTGAAGCACCGGGGCCAGGATCCCGAGAGCTTCCAACCCGCCTCCGGTCGTCTCCGTACTACTCCATTGCCCGGCTTCTGCTCTCCTTGCTTCAAATTTCCAACTATCAGTAGTCAGTGGACTGGTCCGAGAAAGTTACGCGCCTCGGAGAACTCGGATTAGATGTTGGGAACAGGGCAGTTACGGAATTACGTAGAGCTCTTGAGCCTGTTGAAAAACTCCTTCGTGTCCGTTCCTGAACCCCGATCGGACACCAGAAACACCGATTTTGGGTCGTTTTGAACTCGATTCGAGGTCGTCAACCGGCCCAATATGGACTTTTTCAACAGCCTCCCTGGCTCCCGGCAGCTAGGTGAATAGAGGCAACGGGGCGGCTCCCTACTCTCTGTAGGGGCAAGCCCCTCTGAGGATGCGCCGGGCGGCGGGCGGTGACATCATAAAGCGGTGCATAAACGTCAAGCCACTCTTGCGAGTGGGCAGAGAAGGAGGCCCTCATATGTCATCAGTTATTGCTCGACTGCACAATGCGCAGAACGAACACGACCTGGAAGTATTCCTGGAATGTTTCGACCCTAACTATCGAAGCGAGCAACCGGCCCACCCCGGAAGGGGCTTCGGCGGTAGGGAACAAGTCCGCAAGAACTGGTCGAGCATCTTTGAAAGCTTCCCGGACTTTAAGGCCGAGCTGCTCCAGCATACAACAGAGGGGAACACTGTGTGGGCAGAGTGGCAGTGGACGGCCACGGAGTTGCATATGCGAGGGGTGACTATCTTTGGGGTTGAGGCAGACCGCATCACCTGGGGCCGACTGTACATGGAGCCCGTGGAAGAAGCCGAAGAAACTATCGACGAAGCCATGCAACGCATGACTGGGCAATCTCAGCAAGAAGAATCGTCCAGCTGAGCTTCCGAGAAGAGTAGCCAAGCCGGAAGCCTAGTTTCCGGGAATAATAAGGGGGTCGGGGTGTAGAAGCCCCGATCCCCATTCCAATGCAGGGTATAGTTTTCTATCTTACGCTTACTCGACGCAGTCCCATTGGTTGACGACGCCAGAAGTATCGCCCCAGAACGGACATCCCTGGTCGACCGCGAAGAAGCCGGGGAAGAAGGTGTCAGCGAAGGGGAAGAACCCGAACTCATCGATTTGGTTCCGATCGTCGTTGGTTCCGAAGAAACCTTGATGGTCGTTGTCGTTTAGAAGCTGACGGTCGAGCCTCACGTCGTGCTGGTCGAGTTGGCGGTCGTTGTTGTTGCCGTTGCCCTGCGCCATGGCGGGGGCGGCGAAAGCCACCAACATCAC
>JAIVIG010000512.1 GCA_020200675.1 Actinomycetota bacterium | reverse complement strand
GAAGAGTACCGTGCCTTCGTCGAGGCCCTGACCGCCGCCGAGCTCGCCCCGATAAAGGACTTCGAGGAGGGAATGTACTTCGAGGGCTGCCTCCCCGTCGAGGTCATAGCCCGTCGCGGCCTCGACACTCTGCGATTCGGGCCGATGAAGCCGGTGGGCCTCCCCGATCCCCGCACAGGAGAGGAGCCCCACGCGGTCGTGCAACTGCGCCAGGACGACGCCGAGGGCCGTCTCTTCAACATGGTCGGCTTCCAGACACGCCTGAAGTGGGGGGAGCAGAAGCGCGTCTTCCGCACCATCCCCGGCCTCGAGAACGCCGAGTTCGCCCGCATGGGCGTGATGCATCGCAACACGTACCTTCCGTCGAACCGGATGCTGGACGCCACGATGCGCCTGAAGGGCGGGGACTCGCTGTTCTTCGCCGGCCAGCTCACCGGCGTCGAGGGTTACGTCGAGAGCACGGCGATGGGCTACATAGCCGGCGCCAACGCCGCGCGGATGGCGCGGGGCCTCGACCCCATGACGATGCCGCGGGGCACCATGATCGGTGCCCTGGCCCACTACATCACCGTCAAAGACGGCACCCTGCAGCCCATAAACTCCAACTGGGGTCTCGTCCCCGCCGCCCCGAAGAGGGAGAACGGAGAGCGCCTCTCGAAGCCGGAGCGGCGGCAACGTCAGGCCCGGATGGCGCTCGACGTTCTGGGGGAGTTCCTCGGAACCGCAGCGATCAACGACCGGATGTCAGCTATCGGCTGATCGCCCACCGGCACGTGTAGATGGAGCGTGCATCGTCCCATACTCTCGGAGCCGGGGCCCACGAGCCCGGCCACGTCCTTCGAGGCGACGAGCGTTCTGGTCTCCTCCCGGCGGTAGGGCACGTCTATCTGCTCGTACGCCTTTCTCTCGGGGACGAGGACCTCGCGCTGGTAGTTGTCGAAGCCGTACTCGAGCACCGTCTGGGCGGCCTCGAAGCGGTAGGCTTCGTCCCTGGCGTCGAGCAGGACCGTTATGTAGGACTCCTCGCCGGACTCGGCGGAGGCGACGAGGCAGGGGCCGGACTTGGGGGTAGTACCGGTCTTGACGCCGGTCGCCGCCGGGTAGATCTCGAGCAGCTCGTTGGTGTTGAAGACCTCTATCTCCCTGTCCTGGGTGGTGATCGTGGCGTCCGTGGTGGCTACGGTCTCGGCGAACAGGGGGTACTCGAACGCCGCCCGGGTGATGGCGGCGAGGTCCCGGGCGCTCGAGTAGTTCTCGGGCGAGTCGATGCCGGCGGGGTTGGCGAAGTGCGTGTTTTCGAGACCCATCGAGTCGGCCTTCCGGTTCATCTTCTCGACGAACTGCTCGACGCTTCCGTCGCCCATGTGCTCGGCCAGGGCGTAGACGGCGTCGGTGCCGGAGGGGACGAGGGCGGCCACGATCGCCTCCCGGACGCTGATGCGGTCGCCGGTAAAGAGTCCTATGTTGCTGTAGGTGAACCCCGCGTAGGAGGAGGCGTTCTCGGAGACGACGATCTCCTCGTCGAGGTCCACCCCCTCCTCGAGCACCACGAGGGCTACCATGATCTTGGTCGTCGACGCTATCGGGAGCCGTTCGTCGGGGTTCTTCCCCGCGAGCAACCGCCCGGAGTTTGCGTCCGTGAGCGCCCACGCCCGGGCCTCGATCTCCGGGGGTTTGGGATCCTCCCCGCTCGTCTCCTGGGCCCCGGCCCGGGAGCCGCCGAGTCCCGGAACCACAACGAGGACCAGCACGAACAGCATCGCGGCGGTCTTCGCGAAGAGCTGGCTCCGTCTCTGCCCGACAAAAAGTACGCGGTCGCTGGCGGGCGGGGCGCCGGGCGGCCGGTTCACAGCTTCGCCGGGGTCCCGGCGGCGTCCAGGATGGTCTCGACGAGTTCCTCGAAGGAGATGCCGGCGGCTTCGGCGGCTAGAGGGAAGGTCGAGGTCTCGGTGAAGCCGGGGATGGTCTTCACGTCGAGAACCTGCGGCGTGCCCTCTTCGAGGATGGTGTCCACCCGGGCGAGACCGGAGCAGCCCAGGAGGCGGTAGGCGCTGAGGGCCGTCTCCTCGAGGTGGGCGGCGCCCTCGGGCGGGACCTCGGCCGGGATGGCGAAGTCGGTCGCGCCGGGGGTGTACTTCGCCTCGAAGTCGTAGCTGCCGCCGCGGGGGCGCACCTCGACCAGGTTCAGCACGCGCGGTTCCTCGCCGGCGGGCTCGAGGATTGGGACCGAGATCTCCGTCCCCGTCACCCAGCGCTCGAGCAGGATCTTGGCGTCGTAGCCGAGCGCTTCGTAGACGGCCTCGAGAAGCGCGCCGGCCTCCTCGACCCTGGTGAGCCCGAGACCCGAACCCTCGTGCGCGGGCTTGACCACGAGCGGGTAGCCCAACGAGTCGGCCGCGACGTCCAGGGCCGCCGCCGCGCCCATCTCGCTCATCGCCCGCTTCAGAAAGGTCCTGAAGGACGGGGTCGGAATACCTGCGGACCTGAGCGCCCGCTTGGCGTAGTCCTTGTCCATGCAGCGGATGCTCGAGAGCGGACCGCTGCCGGTGTACGGGATACCTAGAGTCTCCAGGAGAGCCTGCACCGTTCCGTCCTCGCCCCCGGGGCCGTGCAGGCAGATGAAGGCCGCCTCCGGGGCGAGCTCCATGAGCGTTGCGGTGGTCGCGTCCTCGATGTCCAGAGGATGAACCTCGTGGCCGAGGCGTTCGAGGGCGTGCTGGACCCGCCTCCCCGTAACGAGCGAGACATCCCGCTCCATCGAGTGCCCGCCGCGAAGGACCGCCAGGCGTGCCATAGCCAGCGCCTCCCCTACCGGTCCGTGCCGACGGCGGAGCGGGAGCCTCGCTGGGAGCCGCGTTCCAGGTCGCCGCGCAGCTCCATGCGTTCCCGGAC